>JBDUBZ010000190.1:0-7799 GCA_040003745.1 Terriglobia bacterium | reverse complement strand
GCGCGACGCCCGTATCGACGCGCAGTGACGGACTCCCCAGATCGCTGCACATCTGCACGGTGCGCTTCATGAGGTCCAGATAGGCCGTCTCATTCTCCTGCATCACTGGATTGACATCCGAGAAATCCGACGAATAACCGGCAACCCGGATGTTGTGATCGTCCATGAGCCGGACCAGTTCCGCGCGCGACTGCCGCGTGGGATATCGATCGAGGCTCACGTGCGGGGGAAAGCCGCAGATATCGACGCCTTCGTAGCCGGCCGCCGCCAGCCGTTCCACCACGGCCGGGAATGGGATCGGGGCAGCCGCATAGGGCCCAAACGAAAACGCCCAGCTGCCCACTGATAGTTTCATTGCACGGTTTCGGGTCGCGAGCCGGATAGCACCTCTATCTCTGAATGCGCGCGGAGCCGCCCTTTGCGAATGATCGTACCTGATCGACGGTCGCCATGGTGGTGTCCCCTGGAAAAGTGGTCAGAAGCGCGCCGTGCGCCCAGCCGAGTTTGATGGCGCTTTCCGGTGTTTCGCCGTTCAGCAGGCCGTAGAAAAAGCCGGAGGCGAAGCCATCGCCCCCGCCCACGCGATCCACCACATCGAGTTCGGCGCGGGGGGCGGAATGGATCTTGCCGTTGACCCAGGCGACCGCGCTCCAGGAATGCCGGCAGGTGGAATGCACTTCGCGAAGGGTCGTTGCGACAATCTTCACGTTGGGATGCTTCTTCACGACGCTATCCATCATGCCCTCGAATGCGCTGCTGTCGAGCTTCGAAGTTGCCTCCACTGCCGGACCGGGCACGCCGAGGCCCTTCTGCAGATCTTCCTCATTGCCCACCAGCACGTCGACATTCTCGACGATGCGGGCCAGCGTGGCCACGGCGCGATGTTCGCCGCCTGAAATCTTCCAGAGCTTTTCGCGGAAATTCAGATCGAGCGAGGTGACGGCTCCGGCGGCCTTGGCGGCCCTCATGCCTTCGATGATCAGTTCGCCGGTGGTTTCGGAAAGCGCGGCAAAAATGCCGCCCGAATGGAACCAGCGCACACCCGACGCGAAGATCTCCTGCCAATCGAAATCGCCTGGCTTCAGCAACGCTCCAGCCTCATTGGCGCGATTGTAAAAAACGATGGGGGCGCGCACGCCATGGCCGCGATCGCTGTAGACAGCCGCCATGTTGGGGCCGTTGACACCGTTATGGGTGAAGCGTTTGTAAAACGGCTTGACTCCCATAGCTTTCACGCGCTCGGCGATCAGCTCGCCGATGGGGTAATCGACCATCGCCGTCGCCACACCGGTGTTCAGCTCGAAGCAATCCGCCAGATTCGCGGCGCAGTTAAATTCGCCGCCGCTGACGTGGATTTCACAGGTTCGCGCTTTGCGGAACGGGATGATTCCCGGGTCCAGCCGATGGACCAGCGCTCCGAGCGCCAGAAAATCCAGACCGCCTTTTTTCGCGGGGGGAATATTCAAACCGTGACTCATCTTGATATCGATCCCTTATGCGTTGTAGGTGGACGACGAAACTCTTCCGCCGCGCCCGGTCCAGTTGGTATGGAAGAACTGCCCGCGGGGTTTATCGGTGCGCTCATAGGTGTGGGCGCCGAAGTAATCGCGCTGGGCCTGGAGCAGGTTCGCAGGGAGCCGCGCGGTGCGGAAGCCATCGTAAAAAGAGAGCGCGGTGGAGAACGCCGGCGTGGGGACACCGTACTCGATGGCTCTGATGACACCGCGGCGCCAGCTGTCCTGATAGCTGTTCAGCAGCTTGCTGAAGAAGTCGTTGAGCAGCAGGTTGCTCAGCTCCGGATTTTTGTCGAACGCTTCTTTGATCTTGCCGAGGAAGCGGCTGCGGATGATGCAACCGCCGCGCCACATGAGAGCGATACCGCCGAAATTCAGATGCCAGCCCTGATCTTTGGCGGCCTCTTTCAACAGCATGTAACCCTGGGCGTAGGAGATGATCTTCGAGCAGTAGAGCGCCTTGCGGACGTCCTCAATAAAGTCTTTGCGATCCGTGGCGTAATCTTTCTTCGGGCCGGAGAGCACCTTCGAAGCTTCCACGCGGGCGTCTTTGAGAGACGACAGGCAGCGCGCAAAAACCGCTTCGCCGATCAGCGTCACCGGCATGCCGTTATCGAGGGCGCTGTTGCAGGTCCATTTGCCGGTGCCTTTTTGTCCGGCGGCGTCGAGAATCTTGTCGATCATCGGCTGACCGTCTTCATCCTTCTTGGTGAAGATCTCGGCGCTGATTTCGATCAGATAGCTATCGAGCTCGCCCTTGTTCCATTCGGCGAAGATGTCATGCAGTTCGCCGGCATTGACGCCCAGGCCGTCTTTGAGCAACTGATAGGCCTCGCAGATCAGCTGCATGTCGCCGTATTCGATGCCGTTGTGCACCATCTTGACGTAATGGCCCGCGCCATCTTCGCCCACCCAGTCGCAGCACGGCGTACCGTCTTCCACTTTGGCGGCGATGGACTGGAAAATTTCCTTCACGTGAGGCCACGCCGCGGGGTTGCCGCCGGGCATGATGGAAGGGCCGTGACGCGCGCCCTCTTCCCCGCCCGAGACTCCGGTGCCTACAAATAAGATGCCCTTCGCGGCCAGATCTTTGGTGCGCCGGTTGGAATCGGGGAAATGCGAATTGCCGCCATCGATCACGATGTCGCCGACTTCGAGGAATGGCAGGACGGCGGCGATCATATGGTCCACCGTATCGCCGGCTTTGACCATCAGCATGACGCGGCGGGGGCTTTTGAGCAGGCCCACAAACTCCTCGATGGAATGGGCTCCGACCACCTGGGTGCCCTTCGCTTCGTCATTGATGAAATCGTCGACCTTCGATACGGTGCGATTGAAAACCGCGACTTTGTAGCCGTGGTCATTCATGTTGAGGACGAGGTTCTGGCCCATGACGGCGAGCCCGATCAAGCCAATGTCGCAAGTTGCCGTTTGCATTAAATCTCCTGATGGAAGTGAACGAATTTTCTATTCTATCGAGCGGGTGGGTTGTGGTGGAGGCGGTGGTGAAGCTCAGTGATAAACCCGGGATCAACCCCGGTATTGGGTAGCGGCCGGGCTTTCCCGGGTTGCGGCCGGGTTGCTCTCAGGTCTGTTCTCAGGTCAGGGTCTTTTGTTTTCAATCAATCATCAGGCTAACGGACGATTTTTTGATTTCTTCGCGCCGCCAGGCGCGGTGTTTGTGAAAAAGCGACATGGCGCGATTGTACAGGCGTTCGTCGCGGGCTTCATCGCGCTTCATGTGTTCGGTCCACTTGGAACGGTTGACGAGGTTCTGGCAGGCCTCTACCGTACGGTCAATTGGTGCGGCGTCGTTTGAGAATGCGGACCCGGGCTTCGCGAGTTCGGCGACGATGGTGGCTTTTTCGAGAGCCCAGAGGCGCATCTGACGCCAGCGAGCGACGGCCATGCTCTCTACAAGCTGAATTTCGATAGGGGAGTCGGGGAGAAGTTCGGCGTGCAACGAGTCGAGGAGTTGACTGAACCTTTCGGCGGCCTCGCCTTCGAGAAGGACCGTGTTGATGAGAGCGCGATGGCCCCCGTTGGGGGCGGCTGACTCTATTTTGCCGTCCGGCGTCTTTGGACCCTGGGATTTGCGGCCATTGGCGCGAGATGCTTCGATTTGTTTTTCGGTTGGTATGCGGCGGATCAGCATGGTTGCGGCTTTATTGTGCACTGGAGGGGCGGGGAAACTTTGGTGTCTAAAGGTTGGCTAATGCGGCCAGGGCCTATTTTTCAGCGGTTTAGACTATGGTGAATATATTTTCTGATAGCGTGATTTCCAAGTACGGTGCGTGCCGCGATGCTTTCTGGCGCCTCTGACCCGATGATCTAGAATGGGTGGCTTGCGGTCTCGGTATACCGAGTGGATTGAAACCTTTTAGATGTGAAGTGATTGCCGTTTGGCAATTTCGTCGCCCCCCCACGCGGGGGGGCGTGGATCGAAAAAGAGCGAGGACCGCAACATGGGTTATTACGTCCGGCGTTATTCAGCGGGTTCGGGCCCCGGAATTTATTTCCAGAGCGTGTGATCGTATGAGATCACCTGCGCACCCTTACGTGTTTCGTTCAGAAGCACCGAATTTCCAAGCCTTTGGCGGCAGACCCGTTCGCCGCATGAAAGGAGAAGAACGTATGATCGTAAGGTATGGAGCAGGTCCACATGACTGAAGCTGAACTCGCACGCGATCTTCACGCGGTGCTGGAGCGTGTCCGGCAGGGTGCAGGGATCGTGGTCGAAGAAGGTTACCGCCGGGTCGCTTTGATCAGGCCGGTGGAAGGTCCGGGCCGCCCCATCGACGAATGCATCGCGATCACCCGGGCGCGCGGGTCGAGAGCGACTCTCGATGAGGACTTCGCCAAAGATCCGGACGAAATTATCGCCCGCCGGGAGCCGCTCAATACGTCCGCATGGGAGTAATCCTCGACTCCAGCATGGTGATCGCACGAGAGAGGAAGGGGCAGTCCGCAGCGGACCTGCCGGCCGACCTTCGGTTGGTTCTGGGACGGCACATTCGGGATCGCGAGGCGAGCGGCACGGATTGATACGGAGTCAAGGCGGAACGGCGTGGTGATTCCGTTCCAGGATCTGGCGATCGGGGCGACGGCTCTGGAATTCGAATATGCAGTCGCAACGCTCAATGTGCGCCACTTCCAGTTCATTCCGAACCTCATTGTAAGGATGTTGTGAAGCGCGAAGGCTGCGGCCGGTCCAATGCGCCGACGGTCACCCGCCGCACCGCCGGGTTCGGTTTGCCATCAAATTGACTATGGTTGTTGACCATGGTTAAATCAAGCCATGGAAGAGATGGCTATTTCGCGATTTAAGGCGACTTGCCTCGCCGTACTGGAACGAGTCGGAAAAACCGGGCAGCCCCTCCGGGTGACTCGTTTCGGAAAGCCCATCGCCGAAATCGTGCCCCCGTCATTGCCGCCGCGGGGCCGTAATTGGTTGGGAGCCATGAGTGGGACCGGCAGAATTCTGGGGGACATAGTATCGCCGCCGACCGACGCGGAAGACTGGACGGCGATTGGCGACTGATTCCCATCTGAAGCTTCTGCTCGACACACACGTCTGGCTCTGGAGCCTGCTTGATCCCGCGCGCGTTCCCCGACGCATTGCAAGAGCCCTTGTCGCAGCCCGGACGGAGGTCTGGATCTCACCGGTCACGACGTGGGAGACACTGACGCTCTGCCGGAAGGGACGCTTGTCGCTCGAACCGGATCCCCGCACCTGGATCGCGGCGGCGCGCGAGGCCTGGCCGGTCCATGATGCGCCTCTGACTCACGACGTCGCCCTCGCGACCGATCTTGTCAAGCTTCCACACCGAGACCCGGCAGATCGCTTTCTGGCGGCGACTGCGCGCGCTTATGGCCTGACTCTGGTGACGGCCGACGAAAACCTTCTGCAAGGCAGCGGATTTCAGGTCCTTTCCGCCCGCTAAGCGGGTGAGGTCGTCCGGGCTGGGCTTTGCAGATTACTATTCACCTCCCCTGCGAAGACTTTCCTCGCTCGATGCCCAGAAGACGCAGGGTCGCGCAGTCAGTTGGCTCATTTGAATTCCAATATCCTGACGTTCCGAAAGAGGACGGTGGAAAACCGGTCGTGCAACTGCAACCCGATCGGGCCTGTTCCGGAGCGGGATGGGTCGCCGGGACTTTCCGCCACGGTCACGCCGTTCAATCGCGCCCGGATCATGGCGGTGCGCGATTCAATATCCATGCTGTTCCAGTCGCTGTGCCGCATCGCGCCGGTCTTTGCGGCGGCGGCTGCGAAGAGATCCACCGGGCTTCGCGGGCCACGTCGCAACCTCGACCGAAAATCTGCCGGAACTCTCCAGAATGGAGCGAATTGCGCGTGTGCCCGCAGCCCAGTCGTGATTGTTCATCCCGTCGACAATCAGCACGGAAAGTTTGGGGTCCGCGCTCAACAGGGGAGAGCGATCAGGAATGTAAGGGCAAGCACGCGATTTCCGGCCATCGGCTTGCTAACCTACCTCTTCACGAACTTCTTCACGCTGGCCCCATTGACCTCAGCGACGTAGATGGCACCTGTCGAGTCGACGGTTACCGCCGTAGGATTGCTGAGACCCTCAATTCTTTCCTGTACCTTCCCATCTTTGATGCCGGCGATGAGGAGGCAGTTGTTCGCGGTTCCGTCGACGACGTAAATCAGGTCGTCCTTGATAAACAAGCCCCACGGCGTGCCGAAGTTGGTCCACTCTCTCAGGAATTTGCCGGTCTGGTCGAAAATCTGGATGCGGTTGTTCGCGCGATCTGCCACGTAGAGGAGGCCCGCTGCATCGATGGCTATGCTGTGAGGCGTGTCGAACTGGCCGGGAGCGGTCCCTTTGCCGCCCCACCATTTGAGGAACTTACCGTTCTTCGTCAACTTCACGACGCGCGTGTTCGCGCCTTCGCCGTCCGCGATGAAGATGTCGCCGTTCTTCGCAACCGCAAGATCGGCCAGGCCGTTGAAGGCATCCTGCGAGGTGTTGTCACCGGTGACGCCCTTCCGTCCGACCGTCATCAACAGTTTTCCCGCGGCGTTGAACTTGAACGCCTGCATGTCCCCGCGATCGGTGGCCCAGACAGCGCCCGAACGATCGACACGCAGGAAATGCGTGGATTTGAACATGCCCCCGCCCCATGACCGAAGGAATTTTCCCTGGCGGTCGAAGACCATAATCGGCATCGGACTGTTGCGCTGCAACACGTACACGTTGTCGTGCCGATCAACATCCACGCCGGTCGCCAGCCCCCACTTCGTGATGCCAGGCGGGAACGTCGCCCACTTTTCGACAAGCTGATAATGGCCTTCCGCAGCGCCCAAACGCCCGGTGTGGAGCGATGCAACACCAACCAGGATGGTAATCGCGATCACGGCGGAAAGGCGGTTGCAGACGCCACTCATGCGATCCCTCCGGAGTTTCGGATGTCGTTGGGGTCAGTCAAGTTTGCTTCCGATCATGGCCAAATGTGAAGTTCCTGCAAATACTATCAGAAATCCCCTTCTTCATAACGACGGAGACGACAGCGACAGGAGACGACAGCGACGGAGACGCGTTCCGCCTTGTTCAAGAATGGCGAATTGACCGCTGCCGTGGCAGTTTCATCGGGAATATCGCGACCGGGTTCGGCGATAACCAGGACTGGGCGAGGCTGCGCCGCGTCAGTGAATATATGCCCAACCCGCTTCCTGCTTACGGACGATCTCCGCAATTCCCGAATCCACTTCACCCGCGAACGGAAACAGATTCTCGCTTTTCACGTTTCGCTGCTTCATTGCGTTGCGGCATGCCACCAGCCTGACGCCCGCGTCCGACAATTGCTTCAGCCGCTCCTCATAATCCTTGCTGGCTTTCGTCAGCATGCTCAGGCCGGGCCCGAAGAACACGACTTCCACCTGCGAGCCGCCGTCGTCAGCCAACGACTTCATCGTATTGTTAACGTGCAGGATCAGCGAACTCCACGGAGCCCCTTCGGCTTCGCTTAACTGAAATACCACGTGATGTTTCGGCCCCGACGGCGTTTGAGAAATGGCGGCATAGCCCAGCAGAAGCATCAGGACCGCTACCGAAAGCACAGTCTTTTTCATAGACGCTATTCTCCCTCGTTTTATCCCCACCCGCGGCATACATCCGCTCCGCTGCGCTTCGCCCGGCTATTTCAACGTCGAATTGTCAGCGAGTCAGCTTCGTGCCGGGGTCAAGCCGGCGGTGGAGCACCGGTTGCCACTCGATAACTTTGGGAGCAAGGCGAGCCGGGGTCCCGTCTCCCGAGGCG
>JBDUBZ010000189.1:0-7801 GCA_040003745.1 Terriglobia bacterium | reverse complement strand
TCGATCCTGCTGTTGCCATGGAAGAGATGATGCGCGCTGAGGCGCGCGTGGAAGTCGCTTCGAAGCCCTGACTACTCTTAGTACGTTGGTGGCGGAAGAGGGGGTCGAACCCTCACGAAGAGTGAACTTCGCCAGATTTTGAGTCTGGTGCGTCTGCCAGTTCCGCCATTCCGCCGGAGGACTGCAAAATCCAGTGTACAAAATCCGCCTCTGCCGTCAATTCTCCGAAGGCTTAACCACCTTGTCGATTGCCATGATTTCGACTGCAGCCTTCGCTGACTCCAGCTTTAACCCGAGCTGCTGCTGGAATGCCGTGAACAGATCCGGCGGCGCGGTGGCATCATCGGAAGGCGGTGAAATTCTCACCCCCATGCCGCTGAACTGAAACTGATCCGGAGTCCAGGTGAGCTGGAAGTCATAACGCCCGGCGATCCCCGTCTGATCCGCGACCGGCCGGTCGAGCACCGCTCCCTGCAGTACGCCCGCCAGTTCCGCCATCGTCGCATTCCGCGCGGGCAACATACCCAGTCCCCTGAAAAACAGGCTCGGACCACTGTTCGGATCCGCCTCGCTCTTCGTCAGCTTGGGCCCGGTTTTGGCTACGGTAATCGCATAAACGGAGAGCTCTTTTTTGTCGGAATGGAACTTCATCTGAAAGCGCTCCACAAGCAGCTTCTGAATCATCTCCTTCCACTGCTGGATACTGGGAGCCCCCTCGCCATCGGGCTTGCCCGCCAAATCGAATTTATCCGATTCCATCCACGGCGGCCCGCCCACAATCTGTTTGGCATGCACTCCGTACGCGAACACGATCAGGTCGTTCACGGTAGTATTCAGCGTTGAAAAATTGCGCCCATTCACTCTGATGGCTTTGCCGGGAGCCTCCGGATTGCTCGGCTTGATAGTAGCCACTTCGAACGACGGCGACTTGTCGGCCCGCATCGGCTTCACCGGCGCTGGCGGCTCGGGAATGGTCCACGCGGTTTCAGCGGTGGCGCGAGCCAGATTCAGGGGCAGGGGATTCGGTCCCTGAGTCCACGTCCCCGTAATGGAATTCCCGTCGGCAGTCACTTTGCCGTCATAAGTGCCGCCGATTCCCGGCACCGTAATTTTGACGGCGGTACCCTGCTTCGTTACCGCTCCCGAAGGCAGCGGTTGCCCGCCCTGATCGATGCTGTAAAAAAGGGCCTTCAGAGTGTCTGCGTCGGTTGTCGAAACCTTCATGACAATGCGCAGTTCCTTACCGGCGTTCAGTGTGCCCTGCCACGTGCCCGTAATATTTTGAGCGGTCAACATACCTGCCGTTAAGGCCGCAAGAGCGGCAATCGCGCGCGCCAATTTTTTCATGCGAGGCTCCTCCTGTGGAAAAAACGTGTCACTATTTTATACGTTTTCGCCGGTATAGGAGTTCGTTCTGTAAGAGGCCGCACCGGCCCCGCGCAGCCACAACGCGGCACAATTAGAAATCTACGCCGGCAACGTACTCAGCCACCACCGCAAGAACAGCAGCTACCGAACGCGGTGTTGCCGCTGCCCCGGCAGCGCTGTACGATGTAGGGCAGCGGTTACCTTGACACCCCTGGGACCATCGGCCGCGCCATATTCACCGTGTATAGAATCATGATTGCGGAGGCCACGTGGCGTACGATTTAAACCGGCGCTACTTCTTTTTCGGCTCTCTGCTCGCCGGGGCGCTGCCTATATGCGGTTTCGGCAGCGTTCCTTCCCTGGTCGCGCTCGGCTACAAGTCACCGAACGAAAAGCTGAACATCGCATCTATCGGCGCGGGCGGCAAAGCCTCCAGCGATATCGATGGTTGCGCCTCTGAAAATATCGTCGCCTTGTGTGACGTGGATGAGAAGCAGGCCGCGCGCAAATTCAAGCAATACGAGAAAGCCTCGAAGCACAAGGATTTTCGCCGGATGCTCGACGAACGGGGCCGCGAAATCGACGCCGTTATCGTCACCATTCCGGATTTCATGCACACCCAGGCCGCCCTGTGGTGCATGGAGCGCGGCAAGCATGTCTATGTGCAAAAGCCTCTTACCCGAACAGTCTGGGAAGCCCGCCAGATGCGCGATGCCGCGAACAAATACAAAGTCGCGACCCAGATGGGAAATCAGGGCTATTCAAACGAAGGCACCCGCCAGGTCGCCGAACTGATCTGGTCGGGAGAGATCGGCAGCGTAACAGAGGTACACGCGTGGACGGACCGGCCGTGGTGGCCGCAGGGTCTCACCGCAATTCCGGCCCCCGACCCCGTACCCGAAACGCTCGCCTGGGATCTTTGGCTTGGCGCGGCGCAAAAACGCCCCTGGACCGTGGGGGGCGCCGGGTATCCGAATCAATATGGCAATTTCTACCAGCCTTTTAACTGGCGTGGTTTTTATGATTTCGGCTGCGGCGCCCTTGGTGATATGGCCTGTCACATTTTGGGGGCGCCCAATATGGCGTTGAAACTCGGTGCGCCCACCAGCGTCGAGTGCATACAGAAGGAAGGCGCCAGCCCGTTCATGTTCCCGAAGTCGTCGGTAATCCGTTATGACTTCGCCGCCCGCGGCAGCATGCCCGCCGTGAAACTCTTCTGGCACGATGGCTTGAAAGAAACCCCAAAGCTCGAAGGCGTGCCTCAGGGTGAGTTACTGGGCGACCTTCCAGCCCGGCCCCGGCCGCCGCAGCCGGCGCAGCAGGTCACCGCATCGCCCGCGCCACCGCCATTCACAGGCTTCGTGGGTCGCGTCTTCAACTGGGAAAATTTTCAGAAGAATGCGCTCGCACCGGACGCACGCCCAGCCACTCCCAACGGCAGCCTGTTCATGGGTGATGAAGGCATGCTTACAGCCGGCACTTACGGCGAGCAACCGCGGCTCATCCCGGTTGAGAGGATGCGCGATTATCAGTTCCCGCAGCCGCTTCTCACGCGATCTCCCGGGCACTACCGGGATTGGATCCGGGCCTGCAAAGGTGGCGACCCCGCCTGCTCCAATTTCAACGTCTCCGCTCCCTTTGTCGAGTGGATGCTGTTGGGCGTCATCGCTTTGAGAGTCGAAGGCAAACTGGAATGGGATGCCGCGAAGGGGCGATTCTCCAACAACCCCGAGGCCAACAAGTTCTTGAAACCTTCCTATTACAACGGCTGGCCCACACTAAGGTAAAACGATGAGACTATTTTCTTATTCAATTCTGGCGGCAATCGCCACCACCGCGACCCTGCTCGCGCAAAAACCGGCCGACACCAGTCGTCCCAGGCCGGAGGATACGGAGGTGTGGAACCCGGAGCCGAAGATTGTCACGCCGGGTGCGGTCGATTCGGCGCCGCCCTCGGACGCCATCGTTCTGTTTGACGGCAGGAATCTGAATGAATGGGTATCGAATCGCGACAAGACGCCCGCCAAATGGATCGTTGCCGATGGGGTGATGACGGTCAGCAAGGCGCCGGGAGTCGGAAATATCGAAACCAAACGGCTCTTCAGAAATTACCAGCTCCACCTCGAATGGAAGATTCCCGACAACATTACCGGCACCGGTCAGGCGCGTGGCAACAGCGGCGTATTTCTGGCTTCTACCGGCCCGGGCGACGCGGGATACGAGCTTCAGATCCTCGATTCCTATAACAACAAGACCTACGTCAACGGCCAGGCGGGCAGCATTTACAAGCAAGGCATTCCGCTCGCGAATCCGAATCGCAAGCCGGGTGAGTGGCAAAGCTTCGATGTGGCCTGGACGGCGCCCGTCTTCAATGACGACAGTTCCGTCAAATCCCCTGCATACGTCACCGCTTTCCTGAACGGCGTACTCGTTCAGAATCATTTTGCGCTTAAGGGGGAAACCCTTTACATCGGCAATCCGGTCTACAAAAAATACGACGCCGCGCCCATCAAGCTGCAGGCGCATGGGGATCGCAGCGAGCCGATCAGCTTCCGCAATATCTGGGTCAGAGAACTCAACTAGCGCTCCGCTGGCAACGAGGGTAAACGAGGGTAACGGGGGCAACTTGGCAATGCCCCCGCCTCTTTGAAGATATCGAAATTGCGCCGAACCGCCCCGGTGTGTCTGGAGCCGGTGTGTCTGGAGCCCTTGACAGATATACCGCGTCCGCGTAAAATACCAAGTGGTTATACAACCAAATGGTTATACAGTCGGCAGTCTCGATTCGTCTCGATGCCACCTTCGCGGCTCTCGCCGACCCCACACGGCGCGCAATCCTGGCCCGTCTGGCCTCCGGCCACGCTACCGTAAACGAGCTCGCCGAACCGTTCGCTATGACCCAGCCGGCGATCTCAAAGCACCTCAAAGTGCTGGAGCGTGCCGGCCTGATTTCAAGAGATCGCGATGCCCAGCGGCGCCCCAGCCGCCTCGAGCCGCGGCCGCTTGAGGAAGCCAGTGTGTGGCTCGGGCAATACCGTCAGTTCTGGAAGGCGTCGTTCGCACGCCTCGACGATGTCCTTGAAGAGCTGAAACAGAAGAAAAAAAGAAGCGCCAGGCGCGAAAGGCAACCCCTATGATGTTCTATCCCGAAAGCTTCAAAGTAACGACACCCACTGACCGCGAGATTGTCGTCGATCGTGATTTCAACGCCCCCCGCGACCTTGTGTTCGATTCGTTCACCAAACCGGAGTTGGTCAGGCGCTGGCTTCTTGGACCCGACGGCTGGACCATGCCGGTCTGCGACATCGATCTCCGGGTCGGCGGTCTCTACCGCTATGTGTGGCGCAACGAATCGACCGGCCAATCAATGGGAATGGGTGGCGTGTTCCGCGAAGTGGTGTTTCCGGAAAAACTGGTCGCAAGCGAGAAGTTCGATGAAGCCTGGTATGCCGGCGAGGCTGTGGATACGACCGTGTTCGAGGACCGGGGCGCCACCACCAGAATCAAAATCACCGTGCTGTATGAATCGAAGGAAGCTCGCGACACCGCCACCAGGTCCGGTATGGAGCAGGGCATGGCGGCGGGCTACAATCGGCTCGAAAAAGTATTGGCGGAAGGATCGGCGCAGGATCGGCAAGCCAAGATGGGCACTATGACTGGACACCTGATTGATAAAAGCATGATGGATAAAACCATGATTGATAAAAACATGATCGATAAACCCTGGATCACCGAGACAACCGCGCAATCGGCTGCCGCCATCCACCTGACCATTCCACGCAGCGCGATCCGATCGGCAATGGGCCCCGCCCTCGCCGAATTAGCCGCGGCGGTCAGGACGCAGGGCGTCGAACCGACCGGCCCATGGTTCACTCATCACCTCAAAATGGATCCCGGCCAGTTCGATTTCGAGGTCTGCCTGCCGGTCCCGGCTCCTGTTAAGCCCACTGGACGAGTCGTATCCCGCGACTTGCCGGCCGTCAGGGTCGCCCGCACCATTTACCACGGCCCCTACGAAGGGCTCGGCGCCGCATGGGGCGAATTTACCGAATGGATAGTTGCCAACGGTCACGTCCCGGGTCCGGACCTTTATGAGACGTACGTGGTCGGCCACGACACGAGTTCCAACCCGGCGGACTGGCGCACCGAATTCAGCAAGCCGATCTTGTAAGCTCGCTGGGGTTCACCAACCCGCCCATCGGCAACTAAACTGTACGTTGCGGAATGGTTTTCACAAAACACCTTCGGGAAGGCGTGCGGCGCGGGTTCATCACCAGCAGCGTCCGGATCTGGAAACACCCTCGTGTCAAAGTCGGGGGGCGCTACCGGATGGAGGAAGGAGAAATCGTAATCGATTCGATCGAACCCATCACGCTGCAAGATATCACCACGGATCTGGCGATGGAATCGGGCTTCCAGAGCCGGGCGGATCTGTTGAAAATAGCGAAGCACGGCTCCGGCGAAAATGTCTACCTGGTACGTTTTCACTATATTCTGCCGGCCCGGTAGCCCTGCGAGCAGGCGCTATGCTCGCGGGGAATGGATCCCTGAATCCAAATCTGCAGGATTTTCGGGGCACTGATCTTCGCTCTGCTGGCGATCAGCCTACAGGCTGCGGACTGGACCTGGCAAGCGCTCGGCATTGGCGCGGTCTCGACCAGAGAAGTGCCGCTCACCCTCACCGGCTGTCTCGCCTTCTTGCCGTTATTCGTCCTCCCGCAGGGGTTCCTCGAATGCAATCTGCAAAGTGCTCGCGCGCCAACCGGGCGACCGCCTTGAGTTTCAGCACGATGGCGGCGATGGGATCGCTTGTCCGCCTCTCTCAAAGAGCCTCGAGATTTGAAATGACTTTGCATCTGCCCACTTTTTCACCGCCCGCTTCGGCCCCATCGAGAGCGAAGTCTCTCTGGTCCGGCTCTGTGAGATTTTTTAGGAGCCTGTCTGCCGGACATTTTTCACGGGATGCCGACGGATTCTTGATACGTGGAGTGCGGGCCAGTCTTTGGCCCACTATTCGAGACTAATCGAGAATACGCGCGCCACTCTTAACGAGATAGGCGGATACGCTATCGAAATCTGCAGGGGCACGCGTCGAATCATCAGAGGCCCCTCTGGGAACGAAAATCACCATTGCCTTTCGAAAGCGTGTAAGAAGTACTCGATATTTGTTGAGAATGCGCGTTCGTGGGTCGTCGGCAGACGCCTGCGGGTCACCCATTCCGCTAACCTCGCACCACTTTACTCCCCGAAGGGTTCTAGCGACTACCTTTCCCTTTGGGAAAACCATGTCTCCGCCCCATAGTAGGGCGACAAAATCGACCTCAAGTCCCTGCATCTCAAATTCACTCATCGCAACCTCAAGCTGGTTGGAGGATCTGTGATCACCAGCGGGTTCGAGGAACCACTTTACATAGTCGATTCCTTGTAGGAACTTATACGCAGGAGCTTCGACGCCATCCGCCCGTAGTCTCGCGGCTCCCGAGCTTGCTATAAGACCGGCACGCCGCTCGCCCTTCGCGTTCGCGGTTAACCACGCTCGAGCGACCTCTAAGTCGCGCGTTATGTAAACAGGCAAGCCTTGGGTGCTCAGCCTTTGAGCTTCCTCTGATCTGCTATCGAGGACAGCGTTTACCCATGCTGCCGTCACTACACTCTCGTAAGATCGCTTGGAGACGGCAAGATGGAGGGCTGACTCTTGTTTGACTTGCTTTGCAGCGGTGGACCCGTCACGAAAAAGCCGCGAGCCAGCGACGGATGAACCACCCGATATCGCTTCAGGCGATGTGATGACATTCCACTCGGGATGCTTTGCAATCGCGTCACCCCAAGCGGCCAGTCCGGCTTCTCCTGTATGGATTTCCTGGCCTCCCCCAACCAGTGCGACAATTACAGCCCAGCCGTCGTGGCGCCCCATGATCTCAAGGACTAGCTCTGGCTCTGAACGGTCGCGCCCGAAATTCTTGAGATTATGTGCTGCGGTCCAGGCTCGCTGCGCCTCATCGAAAACTATGAGTCGATCCGCCGGAGCGTAGCCATTTTCATCGCTGTCTTTTATGAATCGATGTATCTCCCGAATTCGCGACCGTACCGAACGTGCCGCACCTTTTTTCCGGGCGCCGATGCTCCGCCTCAGAGCCGTTTGGAGCACGTTAACCAAGGGCTTATTTCCGGAAAGGAATGAAGCCTGGTCCTTCTCAAGGTTGAGTTCCCTGGCCAGAACTTGCACTACATTGAGGCCAGCTAAGGTCTTCCCAGCACCAGGGACACCTGTGACTACGATCAGCTGTTTTAGCCCTTGAGCCCGAGCTCTAACTACCAGTTCTGTGATTGCCTTTTGCGTCGTTTGAAGGTGGTCGGCCCCCGCTCGATTATGCGCGAGGTCGCGTATGTCATGACCGGCATACACCTCCGAGGCGGCTTGAATAATGCCGGG
>JBDUBZ010000188.1:0-7953 GCA_040003745.1 Terriglobia bacterium | reverse complement strand
CCGCATATCTTCAAACTCTTTGGCCTTCTGTCCCGTATTTTTGACAAGTATGGCCTGCGCCTTTTCGCGCGACGCCTGATCCACATCGCAAAGCCCGGCAAAGCGGGCGTCCGGCGATGGCAACATTGATCCGATCGTTCGCGCCCCAGACGCGGGAAGCAGCGGCCGCCGTGACCGCTCCCACAAAAAATCGATGGGTAGTTGGTGGGGCATGCGCGACGATTATACCTGTCGCGAGGTCGAGCCAATGGATTGTCGGCTTTGCCGGCGCTCACTGGCGTCGGCGGAACAATGCCCCGAAAGGCTATTCGAACGCACCTGAAATAGTAGTCGTTTCCACCAGGATTAGGGAATTCCGGCGCCTTCCAGCAGTCCCGAGTGTAATTTGCAATTTCGCTCCCCAGGCGGTAACATTGCATGGCGCAAATCGGTCTGTTAGTATCAGGGAGACAAGAGAACGGATTCCCTCCTCTTGACCGGCTACAACCAACCACCACTTTAATCCACGGAGTTAACGCAGCAAACTGAATGAGCTTTACCGTATTTTTGGGCAACCTACCTATTTGGGTCGCAGCGGACGACATAAAACAATGGCTCGCAGCTGAAGATCTTGTCGCGGATTCTGTCAAAGTTATCCGGAACCACGAAACGCAGGAGTCGAAAGGCTTCGCTTTCGTAGAGGCTCCTACTGCGGACGAAATGCAATCGATCATCAAGCGTTTCGACCGCGCACCGCTCGAAGACAAAATTCTTCGGGCCAATCCGGCACAGCCTTCTAAGGGCGTCCCGGCCGTAAGACCTGCTGCCGGAGCTCCGTCGGCTCCCGCCAATGGGACCACCCGGCCCGAGCAGCGCAACCGGACTGATCGCCGTGGCGGGAAGAAGCGCGAAAACGAACCCAAGAGCGCTTTCGCAACCGAATTGGCGAAAGTCCTCTAGCGCCAGCCTGCACACCTGTGAGCGCCACACCACAGGGACGCTCTGGTTTTTTTAGTAGTTTCAGTACCTTACCCATGGGAATGAGGCGTGCGAAAGCCGCCTCGATGTTTTCCCTGGGTCTGTCCGTTTCGCTTGTCTTCCTCCTGAGCAGCTCCACCCTGCTCTTCGCCGGCCAGTCTTTCTTACGCGCCGCGGCCGAAACCAACGTCAACCAGCGCTATACCATCGAAAGCGTCTCGATTGCCGGCGTCAAAGTCGAGAACGCCAAAATCCCTTTGAGCCTGCGCCGCCGGATGACCGCGCTCGTAGGCGAGCGTTGCGATACGACCATGCTCGAGGATCTGGCTGGCGATCTTCGCCGCCAACTGCATTTCCAGGCCGTTAATCATCATCTTTCAAAGGGAAGTGAGCCGGGCCGGATCCGCGTCAACTTCGACGTGATCCGCAAAGACGTCGGTTTCGATCTGTCGGTCCCGAAATTCCTCTATAGCTCATCGCAGGGATGGACCGGCGAAGTCGATGCCAGCACCCACGTTCGCGAACATGAATTCACCGTGGGCGCCATCAACAACGGCGACACCCTGCCCGAGCGCTTCAGCGGCGTGACCGCCCGTTATGAGGATTCGCGGGTCGGATCCGACCGGGTGCGCTTCGGCATCGCCTTCGAAAATTTACACGAGCAGTGGAGCGACCAGGCAAGGGCCGCGGCCACAGGCGAGGCCGAGCTCTACCGCACGCGCCGCAACATTGCCCCCGAATTGACGGTAGCCGTCGCGAAGAATGTGACAGTCTCAGCCGGTATGAGCTTTGAGCAGCTCGATTCGCAATCCGCCAATACCCGTTCCGCCAACGCTCTCACGGGCGAGATTCATTACGGGAGTAAAATCGAAGGCGGTACCGCTCAGCAGATGGTCGACGCGAAATACAGCGTCCGGGTCGGGGTGCCTAAATTGGGTTCAGACTACTCCTATTCGCGTCACATGGTTACTCTGCGTTATGAGGTGAAATCCGGCCGTCAATCCGCCAGCGACGAATTCCTGGGAGGCATGGCGGAGGGCGACGCTCCGCTCTTCGAGCGCTTCGTGCTCGGCAATAGTTCCACGCTGCGAGGCTGGGATGCCGCTGCTATCGCACCACTGGGCGCCAACCGTGTCGCTCATAACTCTTTGACGTGGGGCTATCAGATGGGCGAAGGAACCGCCGAGGTATTTTACGACGCGGGCGCACTTTGGCGTACCGGACGCCCGGCCCCGATGCGTCACTCTCTGGGATTGGGCTACCGCCAGAAAATGTTCTTCATGACAATGGCGTTTCCCATCACCGAAGGCCGCATGAGCCCGGTCTTCATGGCGGGAATGATCTATTGACGGCCCCACTTCAGGCATGAGCGGCCGCTTGACAAATAGCGTCCGGGTCGCCTGCCTTGCGGGCCTGACGGCGACCTGCGCCTTCTCGGTGGCGCTGATCGCCAATCAACTTCTGGTTCATCTCGATGGCGACTACCTGCGGATCTCCGTTCCGCATTTGAATTTCCTCTCCGGCAAGCCCCTCGAACGCCTGAAAGACGGAGCTACGGTAGCTTTCGTCGGTCAGGTGAGCATCTCGCAAGTTCCGAACGCCATGGTTGCGGATGCGCACTCGGTCGCCCGCTTCGCTCTCAGCTACGACATCTGGGAACAGCAGTTTTCGGTCACTAAGATCGGTGAGCGCCCGGAATCGCGCCGCACCATCTCACACCTCACTGCCCAGGCGGCTGAAAACTGGTGTCTGGACAATCTGACTATAGACCGTTCGTTGCTTCCCACCGACAGGCCCTTTTATGTTCAGCTCGATCTGCGTTCCGAAGATCCGCGCGACACCCTCGGGATCATCGGCGAGCCCGGTGGCCTCAACATCACCCGCCTCATTGAGATGTTCAGCCGCCCGGCCCGCAGCGCTCAACCTCGCTGGCTCCTGAACAACGGCCCATTCCGCATCGCCGATCTCCACAAAGGACTTCGCGGGTGACACTTCGGACCCGGCTGGCGCTGGTGTTCGTGGCGGCCACGCTGGTGCCGCTCGGAGCCACACTCTGGCTGACGTCGGCTCTGCTCGATCGCAGCCTGCGCCCGGTCGATCAGCTTTCCAGCCTTTCACGCTCTCTCGAAATCACCGGACGCGAATACTATCAGCAGGCGCGCGAGCAGTTGAAAGCCGACGCCGTCGCCGGGCGCACGGCGCCTCAGCGCTTCACCGGCCACGGCATGCCGGCTCTCGAAGCGGAGTTCTGGAACAGCCAGGAACCTGAGCGTTTCGAGCTTGCGGGCGAGGGCGGCTCCCGCCTGATCTACCTTCGCCGCGATGCCAGCGGCGTCAGTGTCTGGGAGCGTCCGCTGACCGTGCGCATGCAGGACCTTTCCCAGCAATACCGCCAGGCCCGCCAAACCGTGTCGCTTGATTTGAAGCGCGGGTTTTTCACCGCATGGGCCCTGCTCGCAGCCCTAATCTGGGTCGTCGCCCTTGCTCTGGTCTGGTTGGTGGCGACGCGCTTCAGCCGCCCCATCGTGAAGCTGACCGAAGCCCTGAAAAACCTCGCGGCCGGCGATTTCCGTATCCGTGTACCCAACGAGCGCACTGATGAGATTGGCCTCGCCACCGACGCGTTCAACCGCACAGCTATCCAGCTCGAACAAAACCGTGACCGCCTCGTTTATCTAACGCAGCTCGCCAGCTGGCAGGTGCTGGCGCGCAAGATGGCGCATGAGGTAAAGAACTCGCTTACACCCATCCGCCTCACCGTGGAAGAAATGGTGGCGCGGCACGATGAGCCGAGCGCCGAGGGGCGCCGCGCCTTTCTCGGCCAGGCCGCAGGCATTGTAGTCGATGAGATTGAGTCGCTCGAGCGCCGTATCCGCGCCTTCTCGGAATTTTCTTCCGAACCGCCGGTCTGCCCTGAGTTGCTCGACATCCAGTCCATCGTGGGCGAGCGCATCGCTTTCCTCAAATCCGCCCACCCGGAAGTCTGCTATGCCCTCGAAAGTGCCGAAGCTGCCCCCAGCGCCCTGGCCGATCAGGATCTGGTCAAAAGCATCCTGGTAAACCTGCTCGAGAACGCGGCGGAAGCGGCTGGCGCAGGCGGTCAGATTCTGGCAAAGGTCTCATCGAGCGGAGATCGCATCGCTATTGAGGTGCACGATTCCGGCCCCGGGCTGAGCGAGCTGGCCCGCAAATCTTTGTTCCAGCCAACGATCTCCTTCAAAAAACGCGGCATGGGCCTGGGACTCAGCATCGCCCGCAAGAGCGCCCTGCTCTCCGGCGGCGATATTCTGCTGATCGCAGGCGAACTCGGCGGCGCTGGTTTCCGCGTATTACTCCCTAAAGCCTGACCAATAGAGCCTGATGCCCACACGCCGAATTCTGGTAGTCGACGACGAAGAAAATATCGGCCGCTCCCTGCGCATGATTCTCGAGCGCGAGGGTTACCAGGTGAATGCCGTCCGTTCCGCCGCCGAAATGCGGGCCCTGCCCGAACGCGCCCGCATGGACCTTTTCCTGATGGACGTTCGCCTCCCCGACGCCAATGGCATCGACCTCCTGCGCGAGCTCCAAAGCGCCGAAATTCCCGCGCCCGTCATCATGATTTCCGGCCATGCCACGATTGCCGATGCCGTGGTCGCCACCCGCGCCGGAGCCTTCGACTTCCTCGAAAAGCCCCTCGGACGCGACCGGGTGCTGGTCGCCGTCAAAAACGCGCTCGATCAGGGGACGCTCAAGCAGGAAAACAAGCGTCTGCGCGAGGCCATGGGACCCCGCTCGAAGATGATCGGTTCCAGCCCCGCCTTCGAGCGCGCCGTCGAGCAGGCCACCATGGCCGCCGGCGCCGATGCGCGCATCCTGCTCATTGGTGAATCCGGTACCGGCAAAGAATTACTAGCGGCGCATATCCATGGAGCGAGTCCCTTTGCAGCAGGGCCATTCGTCAAGGTGAACTGCGCGGCGATCCCGAGCGAACTCATCGAAAGTGAATTGTTCGGACACGAGAAGGGCTCATTCACCGGCGCCACCTCGCTGCGGCGCGGCAAATTCGAGCTCGCCGACAACGGCACGCTTTTTCTCGACGAGATTGGCGATCTCCAGGCGAATTCGCAGGCCAAACTCCTGCGCGTGCTTCAGGAAGGCGAATTTCACCGCGTGGGCGGGGAGCAGAATATCCGCGTGACCGTGCGCGTGATCTCAGCCACTAACCGCGATCTTTCCGCGATGGTCTCCGCCGGCAAATTTCGCGAAGATTTGTTCTATCGCGTCAGTGTGGTGCCTTTGCGCGTGCCCGCACTCCGCGAAAGGCCGCAGGACGTCGCCGCCATGGCGCAATACTTCCTCGAAGACTTCTGCGTACGCAACGGATTTCGCAAGAAAAGCTTCGACCCGGAAGTCTGGGGCGCCTTCGAGGGCTATTCCTGGCCTGGCAATGCCCGCGAGCTGCGCAACGTAGTCGAGCGGATGGCGATCCTCTCGCACGGCGATGTTCTTGGGGCGGGTGCGATCCCCCTTGAGTTGAAACTGCAGAAAGAAACAGGGCCGCGGTCGAGTGTGCAGGAAGCGCGCGAAAGCGCCGAGCGCGAACATGTGCTGCGAGCCCTTGAGGACTCGAGCTGGAACGTCTCCGGCGCGGCCAGAGCGCTGGGCATGGAGCGCACCAACCTGCACAAACGCATCCGGGCCCTCGGCCTCACCCGAGGCAAGTGAAGCGAAGCCTCGAACCCGAATTGATGGATTCGCCGGACGTCACCGGTCCACTCCTCGATAAATTCCATCGCGACCTGGCCCGCGTTCATGGCCTGCTCGGCAGTTTCCCCACCCTCGAGCGCTTCCTCCGGCAGGATGAACTTCCTGTCCGCAGCGTGCTCGATATCGGTTGCGGTGGCGGCGCCCTGATGGACTACCTGCGCAGACGTATGGGAGTGCGGGCCATTGGCGTCGATCCGAAACCCGGCGGCCCCGGCATTCTGCCCCTGAACGCCGTAACCGACCCGTTGCCGCACGCCGATGTCGCGATTTCATCCCTCGTAGCGCACCACCTCACGCCCGAAGAAAACATCGCCCTGATCCGCAACGTGGCAAAATCATGCCGCAGATTCCTCATTCTGGATCTGATCCGGCATCCCATGCCGCTCGTGCTGTTCACCGTCTTCATCTGCCCGCTGATTGGCCACGAAGCCGCTGTCGATGGCAGGCAATCGGTCCGCCGCGCCTTCACCCCTGCGGAATTTTCAGATCTGGTCCGAACCGCCATCGCCGGGACCGCCGCCACATTTACCATCGACGTGCCCCCGCTGTTATCGCGGCAGGTAATCGATATACGGTTCGAGCCCGAAATCACACGGGACAATCGTGATGTCTCGCATCCGGAGGGTTAACGCAGGTTCAGGCTGCCGGACTGACGCTTCTGTCTGAACGCCAGCACACCGACCGGTGTCAATAACGCAGCCAGCACGATGCTGTAACTGCCGGGCTCCGGCGCTACCGAGTCCTGACCGACGGAATAGTTTATTTCGAGTTCCGCGTCGGTGGAGCCGCTGATGGAAAACGACGGAATTGGTGGGGTGCCGCTCCATCTTAAATCGTCAAAAGCTGCAAAAGAGCTGCTTGCGAACGCGAAGATGGGGATCGAGAAGGAGTTGCCCGTCACGGCCAGCGGATCGACCGGCTCCGGAAATCCCGGAGGGAAGCGCCACAATTCGATCCCACCCGGCACTGTCCCGTCCACGACAACTGTATCCAGATATCCCGCGTTATATACCGCGCTGCAAAAGATGGCTTCTCCAAAAAATGGTAAAGTGCCGCTGGGCGCACAGCCAAATGCATTCTCAGCATTTCCGCCGAAATCCCAACTCGTCGACACATCGAGGATGGTCAGCGTCGCGCCGTCGATAGTGGTGCCCGCGGGAATCCCGTTCAGGTTAAAAATGAGACTCGAGGTTTGAGACCCACCGCTAGTCGCGAAGTTTGGACCGTTAGAACCGCCGGCGCTCTGGAATGACCACTTTGCCGTGCCGAACAGATCCACGACGTCGGCAGCCGCCACCTGAACTGCCACAGCGGCGCACACCAGCCCAATAGCAAACTTATACATGTACACTCCGGGAAATATACTGTTTAAGAGTATGGTGCCTTTTAGCGCGGTTGAAAGTATAAATTCTCAGTTTTTTTAGCAGCTGACGGTTCTGATCACCCGCTTAGCAACCAGCGGCTCGCTAAATTCCGATTTGCAGGTCCAGCCGCATCGACTTGGTCATTTCTTCCTGAGCTCTTCGAGCGAAGTCTCGCCCAGACAAAGCCGCTCCGCATCCAGGAAGGTAATCGGAAGTCCCACTACCCGCAGCTTGGTATAACCTTCGTCCGCAAACAGATCCACCGTGCCGAACTGCTTCTCGAGACATCGGACAAGCTGTTCCATATTCAGAGGCCGGGGTATAGGAAGCTGCGCCACAGTGCCTACTTCGGCGCCGCCGCCGGAGTTTGAGCCGCTTCCTTCTCGCCAATCAAAGGATCCGTCGCCGAAGCCGGTTCCTGTCCATTATGAACGTGGATCGCCATGCTCTGATCCGAATAAAACGTATGGCTTCCCGACGTCCCGAATTGCGAGGGCACGGCATTGATCGTGTATCCCGTCTGGCTCGGCTGCAGAGTGAACTTGAAATTCCCCTTTTCGCCAGCCGCCAGTTCCTTATCCACCAAATCCGCCCCATTCGACCCGGCGGCGCCGCTCGTGGGCGGCCCCAGTTGAGCAAGAGAAGTCGCATAGGATCCAAACTGCGAATAATACTGTGTCTCAGCCGTGTTGATCGTTTTTACCGCCGCTTGCGCGGCCATCTCCTGCGCGAATTTGCGGGCGCTCGTCAGTTTGGGCAGGGCCACCGCCAGAATAATCAGGATGATCGCGATCACGATCAGCAGCTCGATCAGCGAAAAACCGGCCATACGTCGGCGCTTACGGTCTGGAAACATGGGATTCTCTCTTCAGTTTATGACGTG
>JBDUBZ010000187.1:0-7980 GCA_040003745.1 Terriglobia bacterium | reverse complement strand
ATGCGCGCCAGGCAGTCCGCCGTACAGGGGGCCACAATCACGAGGTCCGCCGGGCCCCGCTGCTTGTCGGAACCGTGCGCCGCCGGCGCCGAAGCTATTAGATGTAGCGGCGGCAGTCGCGGAACCTCAACCAGAGTGGCCGGTTGAGGAAGTGGCCGGTCACGGGAAGGTTCGGAAGCGTCTTTCTCTATATCGCCCCGTGAGGAACCCGTACGGCCGCGCGCAGGAAGTTCCGGGCTCGTCGCTTGCGGCTTTCCCTGATCCGGGCTCGCAGGCGCTGGTTGCTTCCCCGCCCTGGAGGCAGCTTTGGCGGGGGATCCCGCCAGGTCGCCCATCATTGCCGAGAGAGCGGGATCGGCAGGCAATACCCGGGCTGCAATGAACGTCTTCTGGTGGTCTGGGGCAGGAGCGGGAGTTTGCCCGTTGGCGGGCGCAGCCACTACCGTTGGCTCGTCTGGACCCGAGGTCGCCACGCCCGAAGCCGTTCCGCCTGAAGGAGCCGTCCCGCTCAATTCATCGACCAGGGCCGAGAACGGCGATACACGGCCTGACGGCGTGCCCGATTCGGCTGACCCCATATGCTTTGCGCCCGGATTCGGAGCACCCGTATTTCGAGCCTCGGGAATGCTTTGAGCGGCCAAAGCGGAAATGGATGTCACGCCGCAGGTAGTTGCAGCCAGCGCACCATTCGCCGCGCACGCCGATTCAAGCTCTTACGCGGTCAGGCGCCGCCCGTATCTTGTCAATACACGCCTAAACGGCAAAATTTTGTCACTTCTCGCTTTTCGTCTTATCGCTCTTATCGGCCGACTTCCCATAAGTTTGAGGAATTTATAGATTCTTTTTCTTCGGCCCGTGGACTGCATTTCTCTTTGGCGGAACATCATGGACAATCTTTCAGTTCTGGGCGCGGGCGGCATGCGGGCACGCCTGCAATCGCTTGAACTTCTCGCCAACAACATGGCCAACACAGAGACCGGGGGATACAAAGCCGATCGCGAATTCTACAGCCTCTACGCCAGCCTCGATGCGTCTCCCGATCCAGTTACGGGAGAGACACCCACTCTGCCTGTGATCGAGAATCACTGGACCGACCTTACCCAGGGATCGCTGCGGGTAACCGATAACCCCCTCGACCTGGCGGTCGATGGAAAGGGGCTTTTTGCGGTGATTACTCCACGCGGGGTCCGCTATACAAGGAACGGCAGTTTCAAGTTGGCGGCCGATGGAGCAATGACAACCCTTGACGGCAGCCCTTTGCGGTCGCGCGCCGGAGTCAAAATTGTGCTGCAACGGGACGTACCCTTCGAAGTGCTTCCCGATGGAACTGTGAACCAGGCGGGCGCGGCCGCCGGCCGGCTGGACCTGATTTCCTTCGACCCGACCTCTTTAACTAAGGAAGGCGCTAACTATTTCGCACCCGCGGCGGGGGCTTCTAAGAAAGAGGCGGATGGAAAGATCCTTCAGGGCAAACTCGAGGGATCGAACGCCGCCCCGGCCGAATCCGCCGTGAAGCTGGTGGAGATCATGCGGCAGTTTGAATCGCTGCAAAAGGCGATCCTCATTGGCAACGAAATTAATAAGAGAGCCATGGACGAAGTGGCCCGCGTGACCCAGTAACTCTTAATTCAATCGGAAAAACGGAGACGAATAAATCATGATACGAGCTATGTACAGCGCTGCCAGCGGTATGACGGCACAGCAGTTGAATATCGATAACATCGCCAACAACCTGGCAAACGCTAACACGGCAGGCTACAAAGCGCGCCGTGCGCAGTTTCAGGATCTTCTTTATCAGAACTTGATCACGCCCGGGTCGTCGGCAGGCCAGTCGACGGTGGTTCCTACAGGCTTGCAGCTCGGTCTCGGAACGCGCGCCTCTTCAAACGAGATCATCCAGACCCAGGGAGCTTTCGCAAGCACCGGCAACCCTCTCGATGTGGTAATTCAGGGTCGGGGTTTCTTCCAGATAAAACAGGCGAACGGGCAGACCGCCTACACCCGCGCCGGGTCCTTTCATCTGGACGCCACCGGCAGCATCGTGACCTCCGATGGCGACCTGCTGCAGCCTCAGATCACCATCCCTCCCACGGCGCAGGCCCTCTCCATCGGCGCCGATGGCACGGTTTCCTACACGCTGCCCGGACAAACGCAGTCGCAGAATGCCGGTCAGATCACTCTCGCTAATTTTCAGAACCCCGCCGGTCTGAATTCTCTCGGACGCAGTTTGTATGTGCCGACCGATGCTTCGGGGGACGCCGCCGTCGGAACGCCCGGCGGCAATGAAGGCCTCGGAAGTCTGCAGCAGGGCTATCTGGAACAATCGAACGTCAGCATCGTCGACGAGTTCATCAACATGATCACCAGCCAGCGCGCCTATGAGGCCAACTCGAAGGTCGTTAAAGCCGCCGACGAGATGTACCAGCAGGCTAACAATCTCAAACAATAATCCGCAAACGAAAAGCTCACGACCATGATCATCATGAAACTCCGCATGCTTTTTTTTAGGAACACGCGCAAGACCGGCCGCCTCCCCGCCTCCCGATTTTTGAGTTCCCTTGCCTTGCGGCGCCGCGGGGCGGCGCCCTTTGCGCTTCTGACAGCCGTCTGCGCGATGGCTTTCGGCGAATGTCTTCCGGTTACCGGAGACAGAATTCTGGGCAGCGATCTGGCCCACGCCAATCTGCAATTCGCCGCGCTGCCGCCAAATCTCACGCTGGGGTTTACGCCCGCGCCGGGCATGACGCGGATCTTCGCCGCCGCTGAGCTGACGCGTATTGCGAAGGCGAACGGGCTTGTGGCCGGCGATTCTCCGGAGGTCTGCTTCGCGATTCCAATGCGGCGGCTGACGCCGGCGGAAGCAACCGGAGCGATGGCGCGATCGTTGCCGGCGGGCGTGAAGATCGCCATCGTGGAAATGTCGTCATCCGACGTCCCGGTGGGTGAAGCGGAGTTCCCTCTCGCGGGACTCGAGACCACCGCCGGACCGGCGCAACTCTGGCATGGAAGCGTAAAATTCACCGCAACCAGAAAGTCGCCGGTGTGGGCGCGGGTCACCGTCACACAGGAGATGAAAGCTGTTGTCACGAACAAAGACCTTCCGCCCAACACGCCCATTGACGCTTCTTCCATTCACCTCACCACGTGGACCGGACCGCTGCTTCGCGAACGCGTCGCGGACCGCCTGGAGGACGTGCTCGGTAAGATGTCGAAGCGCGCCGTGAAGGCGGGCGAGCCCATTCCCCTGGGTCTGCTTAATTTTGCACCGGCCGTGCGTCGGGGTGAAAGTATCCGGGTTGAAGTCAACAGCGGATCAGCGCATCTGACGTTCCGCGCCATTGCGGAAAAAGACGGCCGCGACGGCGATTCAGTGGAGCTTCGCAATCCCGCCACAGGCAAACTCTTTCAAGCTCGGCTCACCGGCTCGACAGCTGTGATTTTCGTGGATAAAGGGACCGGCCTGTGAAAAGTCTGCTGATGCTACTCTGTCTTGCCGTACCGGCGCATTCCGGACTGCTGGCAAGCGGCAAGAAAAAAGTAAAGGCTCCCGAAGCGACGCTTCTAGACGACTACATCAGAAGCGCGACGGCCAATTCGGAGCGGGAAAAGGATGCAACACCCGGCGCCATCTGGTCGGGATCGGCCCGGCTGAACGACCTGGGGCGGGATCTGCGCGCCAGCCAGATCGACGATGTGGTGACCGTGCTCGTCAGTGAATCGGTCAATGCAGTGGCGACGGGCGCCAGCACCACGGAGCGGGCATCGAGCGCCAATGCGTCGATCAGTCAATTGGCGGGAAAGAAATCGGTGGCGGGCGCTCTCTCGAATCTCGCGGGGCTGAGCGGCGATCAAAAGCTGAACGGCACGGGAACCACCTCGCGCACCGCGACCCTTACAGCTACCCTGACCGCACGTGTAGTTGGCGTGCTGCCGGGCGGCCTGCTTGTGATTGAAGGCGACAAGCGTATAGAAGTGAATTCCGAGCAACAGACCATCACCATCCGCGGGGTGGTCAGGACGGCGGACATATCGACCGCCAATACCGTTCCTTCCGCGCAGGTTGGGGACATGGAAGTCCGGGTTAACGGCAAAGGCGTGGTGGGCGACGCGGTGCGGCGCCCGAATCTGCTGTACCGCCTGCTGCTCGGCATCCTTCCTTTCTAAACGAATATGACCAACTTTCTGGCCGCGTCCTCAGCTTCCCTGCTCATCTTTTGCGCGCTGTCCGCGGCTGGTACCACGCGGCTGAAGGATCTTGTCTCCATCGAAGGCGTTCGCGACAACCAACTCATCGGCTATGGCATTGTGGTGGGTCTCGCCGGGACCGGTGACAAGCGGACCACTGTCTTCAGTTCGCAGAGTCTGGCCAATATGCTGGAACGCATGGGCGTCGCGGTCTCGGCCAACGCCATCCGGGTGGCGAACATGGCCTCAGTCATGGTCACGGGAACTCTCCCGCCCTTTGCGCAGCCCGGCACGAAAATCGATGTCACTATTGCCGCCATTGGAGACGCGAGCAACCTGCAGGGGGGGCTGCTGCTGCTGACGTCCCTGCGCGGGGCCAATGGACAAATTTATGCCGTCGCTCAGGGCCCGGTCGTCACTGGGGGCTTCGTGGCCGGTCGCGGCGGTACGAGCCAAACGGTCAACCATCCGACCGTTGGCCGGTCGCCCAACGGCGCCACGGTCGAACGCGCCGCCCCTTCCGTCGAACCTACAACACTGGTGCGCTTACAGTTGCGCAATAGCGACTTCACCACCTCTTCCCGTGTCGCGGCGGCTATCAACAAACAATTTGCCGCGGCGGCGCCCATCGCCCGGTCCGAGAATGCAGCCGCTATCGCCGTCACAACACCACCCGAATGGAAAGGGCGGGTAAGCGAGTTCATCGCCGGGCTTGAGGAATTGCGTGTGGAAGTCGACGCGCCCGCCCGCATCGTCGTGAATGAGCGGACCGGCACCATCGTAATCGGCAAAGAAGTTCGTATCGCCCCAGTGGCAATTCTTCAGGGAAACCTTTCCGTTGAGATCCAGACGAAATTGCTGGTATCTCAACCGGGTGCGCTGGCAGCGGGAACCACGGAAGTGGTGCCGCAGGTAAACGTCGCGGCCAAAGACGAGCCGACACGCAACGTGGTGTTGAAGGAAGGCGCCACGGTGGAGGAACTGGTGCGGGCATTGACCGCCATTGGATCGTCGGCACGCGACATCATTGCAATTCTGCAGAATCTGCGGGCAGCGGGGGCACTCGATGCGGAACTGGAGGTTATATGAACTTAATCGATAGCGTTCTTGCGGCGCCTCAGACGGACGCCGTCCAGATGAAGCGCAAGGGCGCGGCAAAAGACTTTGAAGCCTTGCTGGTGACCCAGATGCTTCGTTCCGTTCGCGAGGAGGGGTCCGGGTGGCTCGGTACCGGCGAAGACAAGACTGCCGAGGCCGCGTTTGGGCTGGCCGAAGAACAACTTTCCAAAGCGCTGACCTCGGGAAAAGGGTTTGGATTGGCGAAGCTGATCGAAACCGGCCTGAAGGCGCGTGAGGCCGCGCAGACGGCGACCCCTGTCATCCCGTAGGGATGTTCACGCGGTAAGAACAAACGACGAGGGGCCGCTTCCGCTTAAGGCGGCATTGTTCGCCCACAGGCTCGGCCTGGGCGCCGACGCCGTCACAGCTTGGGCAGAAGTGGGTCCCCAGGCCTCCGACATGGTGCCGAGGACTGCCAGAGCGTCGGCCAGTGGTTTATCAATCTGCTTCAGATTCGCCTCGACCAGACGTTCCTGCGTGTAGCAGTACAGCGCCTTGAGCCTCTGCGTGAGGGCCGGGTCCGCGCTGGAATCGAGCGAGTTCATTAACTCAGCCACGATGCTGTAAGCCAAACCAATGGCGGCCGCGCGCTCCTCGATACGCTTTTCCTTCAGGTGAACACGTGCCTCCCGCACTTTCGACACAGCCTTTTGAAAGAGCAGACGAACCAGCTCGACGGGAGTTGCAGACAAAACCATTTGATCGAAATAGGCGCTCATCGTTATCGCTCCCGCGCTTTAGAGTCTTCGGCAACCTGCAATACGTATTGCGAGGGCCACTGACGCAGAATTTCGCCGGAGCTTATGTCTACCACCTTAACGACGGGCTGCCTGGTGCCCGGATCGAGCGAGATGGTTATCTCGCGGCCCTCCCCGGCGAAGCCTTGTTCATTCAAATGGCTCACCGCCTTCGATACGGACTGTGCGAGGTCACGATCGGGGGCCAATGGCGAAGCCCCAGCGGTCTTTGAGACAGAAAGGGCAATTGCCGTTTCGGCCGACGGTACTGAAGTAATCGGTTCCATACATTCCTGCTGTTAGACATATCGGCAGGTGGAAGTGAGATTTGAGATGTTTTGTTCACGCGACCTAAACCGGCGGATGCGCCCACCGACAGGCACTGGCGAAAAACGATGGTGGAAAATCTGAAAAAACGTGGGGAAAGATGACGCGGCGGAAGAGCCGTACGGGGATCGAATGCCCATTAACTTCGCCCACACGCGCGAAAATCTTGCGCTCACGAGGTTGGTGTGGTTCAGCATCTGTAAAGGCCGGTCATTCTGCTGGGCGGTGTTGAGCCCCGAGAGAGATACTCGAATAGGCGGCCGCAACCTTACAAATCCAGGACACGAACCCGGCATTGCCGCTCAAACTATCAACGAGTCATGGAACGTCTGTCTGCACCCGGCCTGGGATTCAGCCTCGGGCGACTGACAGGCTACCCTCCCGGCAGTTTGGTCGCGTGCCGCGCGAGCATCCGCCAGCCCTGCGGGGATTTCAGCCAGACCATGATTTCGTGCAGGTGGGCGGTGTCTCCCGCGAAATGCGTAAGGTCTAATCTGTACTCCAGGATCGCGGTGTCTCCGTAGACGTGAACGGTCACGTCGCGCATGTCGATGCCCTTGTACACTCCCGTGGGACCGACCTCGGCGGCGATCGCCGCGGCTTTGTTTTGCGTCAGGCCGTTGGAGTGGGTGTAGGCGAGATCGTCGTGATAGAGCTGGCTGAGCGCCGCGGCATCTCCCTTCAGCGCCGCCTGCTTCCAGGCGTCCACGGCTAACAGAACATCCGTCTCGGGAGTGCCTGCGCTAAACACCGGCAGAGTCAGAAGCAGAAAGGCGAGGGCCGCTTTCATTCCGTTTAGTTTATATGGCGGCTTCGATATAGTCTCATAAGGAGCTTCGAAGATATGACTAAACGAGTGATTCTTGGCGCTGTGATCGGGTTGTTCGGGAGCGCGCTTTTCGGCGCTGTCAAGCCTGTGACCACAACCTTGAAAGATGGAACGGGGAAAGTAGTCGGAACGGCTAAGATCTCCGCTGCCGGGACTGGCGTGAAGATCGTGGCCCACCTGAAGGGCCTGCCTCCGGGCGAGCATGCGTTCCACTTCCACGCGGTCGCGAAGTGCGAAGGACCCGCGTTTACTACGGCGGGCGGCCACTTCAATCCGACTACCGCTCACCATGGAATAAATAATCCCGCAACCCCCAAACCGCACGCGGGCGACATGGCGAATTTCACGGTTGGGCCGAAGGGCACCGCGAAGCTGAACGTGACGAACTCGGCCGTCACACTCGCCGATGGGCCGAACTCCCTTTTTGCGGGCGGCGGGACGGCGCTGATGATTCACGCGAAAGCCGACGATTTGATGAGCGATCCTTCGGGGAATGCCGGTGACCGAATCGCCTGCGGGACCATCACGAAATAAGAGTAAGCGTCGTTGCGGGCTCTCATTTGTGATATATAAGACTCGACCATAAATGAGGGCTCTATGCGTATTACCCTGCTCCTGATCTTTACGGCTGCTGCCCTGCCGGGACAGGAGGGGCACGGCGTTACGCCCGCCGACATCCAGCGCGGCGGGGAAATTTTCCTGTCAAACTGCGCCCGATGTCACGGACCCGATGGCGACGCGCTAGCCGGCGTGAACCTGGCTTCCAACCGCTTCCGGCGCGCG
>JBDUBZ010000186.1:0-7984 GCA_040003745.1 Terriglobia bacterium | reverse complement strand
AAGTGCCGGGCGACCCTTACATGTTCCCCGCCTACGATCTGAACCGCGCCTACCTCGATACCGACGTTTTCGTGAGCATGGCCAAACTCAAGAACCACGCGACCTGCGGCGTCACGCTCTCGATGAAGAATTGCTTCGGCAACACGCCCGCCTCCATCTACGGCGATGATGCGGGCATAGATCATCCGAACGAAAGGCCTAACTCGGGCCGCGTCCGCACCATGCATGAAGGCCGCCGCGATCCCTCGAAGACCGCACTCCCCGAGATCGACCCGAAGAGCAGCCGCGAACCTGGCTATCGCATGCCGCGCATAGTCGCGGAGCTGAATCACGCGAGACCGGTGGATCTGGCAATTATCGACGGCATCGAATCGATGGCAGGGGGCGAAGGGCCGTGGGTGGGGGGCGTCCGCTTTGTGAAGCCGGGCGTGATGGTTGCCGGATTAAATGCCGTGAATACCGATGCCGTGGCGGCGGCGGTGATGGGCTACGACCCCCGTGCGCCACGCGGCAAGGCGCCGTTTCAGCGCTGCGACAACACTCTGCTGCTGGCCGAAAAACGCGGCGTGGGCTCGGCGGAACTGAGCCGGATTGAAGTTGCCGGCGTTCCTATTGCCAAAGCTCTGTTCGCATTCGGGAAAGTATGACGCGCCTCGCACTTGTGGCGCTGATGGCGGTTCCCGTTCTCGCGCAAAATCCCTCGACCATGTTTCCGGCTGTGCGCGGCACGCAGTACATGGTGGGCGCGGGCAACAATCTTGAGGTAGCAGCCGGGGTCAGAATCCTCGAGCACGGCGGCAATGCGGTGGATGCGGGAGTTGCAGCGGTTCTGGCCGCGTCCGTCACCGAGCTCGACCACTTCGGACTCGGTGGGGAGATGCCGCTCCTCATTAAGATGAAGGGCAAGCCGGTCAATGTTGTAAGCGGAGTCGGCACCGCGCCGGCACTGGCCACGCCGGAGTTCTTCCACTCGCGCAAACCGGAGCCCTGGGAAGAGGCGGGCAGAATGGCGCCGATCCCGGAGAACGGTATCCTGGCTGCGACGGTGCCCGGCGTTTTCGATGGCCTGATGCTGGCGCTCGAACAATACGGCACCATGAGCTTCGCTCAGGTGGCCGCACCCGCGCTCAGTTATACGACCGGATTTCCCGCGACGGAGATTCTTTCCAATTACATCCGCAATACCCAGCAATATCTGCAGCTCTGGCCGGTTTCGCTGAAGTTCTTTGAGCCAAAGGGGCATGTTCCGGAGCCGGGCGAAATCTTCGCCGAACCCACCCTGGCGCGCACGTTCGAGCAGTTGATCGCAGTTGAAAAGAAGGCCCGGGGCAAACGGGTGGCAAAGATCGACGCGGTTCGGAATTACTTCTATCGCGGACCCCTTGCGAAGCACATCGACGAATTCTCCAGCCACAACGGAGGCCTGCTTCGCTATGAGGATATGGCCGCTTATCACGCCGAAATCGACACTCCGCGCACAGCGACTTATCGCGGCTATTCCATCAACAAGCCGGGCTTCTGGACCCAGGGGCCGGTTATGATCGAGGCGCTCAACATCCTCGAAGGCTATGACCTCAAGGCCATGGGGCACAACTCGCCCCAGTATCTGCACACCGTGATAGAGACGATTAAGCTGGCGTTTGCCGATCGCGACCGCTACTACGGCGATCCGAAGTTCTCGCAGATTCCGGAACAGATGCTGCTTTCGAAGGACTATGCGGCGTCCCGGCGGGCCCAGATCGACCCTCAGCATGCGTCTATGGAAAGCCGCCCCGGCGCATTCGGGGGAGCTCTCCCCATGGCTCAGACGACGAGGCCGTCACAGGGCGTGGCCGACACAACCTGCGTGGATGTGGCCGATTCGCAGGGCAACGTATTCTCGGCAACGCCGAGCGGCGCGTGGCTGCCTTCGGTCATAGCGGGAGACACGGGAATTCCTCTTGGAACGCGATTGCAATCGTTCCTCGTGAACGTTCCGGGGCACGCCAACATGCTGGGAGCGGGCAAGCGTCCACGCGTGACCCTGAGCCCCACCATCGTGCTAAAGGATGGCGAACCGTTTCTCGCGATGTCGACCCCGGGCGGCGATAACCAGGACCAGGCAATGTTGCAGGCCCTGCTCAACATCATCGATTTCGGAATGACGCCCCAGGCAGCGGTGGAAGCGCCGCGCTTTCAATCGGAGCATTTCTATGCTTCGTTTTCGAACCACGAATTCGTTGCGGGGAAGGTAAATCTTGAGAACCGCATCCCGAAGGAAACCATCGATGCGCTGATTGCCATGGGTCACAAGACAGCGGTGCTGGGTCCTTGGAGCAATGGCTCGGCGCCTGTGGTGATTCAGATGGGCGGCGGGGTATTCACGGGTGCGGCGGATCCGCGGCGCGGACGCTACGTCTTCGGGCGTTGAGGCAGGACCCGGCGACCACCGGCGGCGCTCTCTAAAGCTACACTGAAGGCTTGCCGCCGCTGTCATTCAACGATGCGCGTTCCGCGGTCCTGGCGCGTGTTCAGGCTCGAATGGGCGTGGAATTGGCAGGGCTCGCAGATTCGGACCGACGCATTCTGGCCGAAGATGCCGCAGCCGACCGCGACTATCCTCCCTTCGACCGTTCGGCTCGCGATGGGTTCGCGATCCGGGCTGCGGACGTGCCCGGATTGCTGCGAAAAATCGGTGAAGTGCGTGCTGGCGAGACGTCGGAGGTTACGGTAGGTCCGGGCGAGGCGATGGAGATCATGACCGGCGCACCGGTGCCCGCGGGTGCGGACGCGGTGATCATGATCGAGCACTGCAGCCTTGATAGCGATACGGTCCGAACGAGCGCGACTATTGCGGCCGGCGCGAATATTGCGCCGCGCGGTTCGGAAGCGAAAGCGGGCTCGGTGGTGCTGAATCGAGGTGCTCGCATCGACTACAGCGGCATCGCCTGGCTGGCGGCCACGGGTCACACCACGGCGCCGGTCTTCGCGAAGCCGCGCGTCGCCATCATTGCGACCGGAGACGAGATTGTGGAGGCAGACCAGACGCCGCTGGCGCACCAGATTCGCAATTCGAATGCGTGGTCGCTGGCCGCGCAGGTCCGGCGCGCGGGCGGAATACCGGTCGTGTTGCCCATCGCGCGGGACGACCGCGACACGACGCGCCTGCTGATTGAGCAGGGCCTTGAGGCCGATCTGTTGTTGCTTTCGGGCGGCGTCTCGGCGGGCAAATATGATGTGGTCGAGCCTGCGCTCGCGGACCTTGGGGCAGAGATCTACTTCGACCGCGTGAACATCCAGCCAGGCCAGCCAGTGGTGTTCGGACACGTTCGGGACCGTTTCTTTTTCGGTCTGCCGGGCAATCCGGCATCAACCATGGTGACGTTCGAATTGTTCGCGCGAGCCGCCATTGAGCTGCTGGGTGGTGCGAACGAAGCGCGGCTCGATATGCCTTACGCACGATTGACCCGGGCATTCCGGCACAAGGCGGGGCTGACCCGCTTTCTACCCGCGCTGGTGAGTGGTGGGGAAGTCACACCTGTGGGATGGCAGGGGTCGGGCGATGTGGCGGCGCTGTGCCGGGCGAATGCATACCTGGTCGCCGAGCTGGATCAGACGGAATACGCCGCAGGGGAGTTTATAAGGGTGATTGCGAAATGAAGCTGACGCACTATGATGAGGCGGGCACGGCGCGAATGGTGGATGTCGGCGAAAAGACCGCGACCAAACGCACGGCCCGCGCCCATGCCTTTGTCCGGATGAGCCGGCAGGTTCTGGATGCCCTGCCACACAACGCCAAAGGCGATCCGCTGGGCGTCGCCCGCGTGGCCGGAATACTGGCGGCGAAGCGTACGGCCGAGCTCATTCCGCTCTGCCACTCGCTGCCGCTTTCTCACGCGGATATCGAGTTCAGCGCGGAAGCCGAGGGCATCCGGGTGATTGCTTCGGTTTCGACAGCGGCTCAAACCGGCGTCGAGATGGAAGCGCTCACGGCGGTGTCGATTGCCGCGCTCACCATCTATGACATGACCAAAGCACTCGACAAACGGATCGAAATTCAGGACGTCTATCTGCTCGAAAAGACCGGCGGCAAGAGTGGAGATTTTCACCGGTGATCCGGGCCGCCGTCCTTACGATCAGCGACAGTTCCGCCCGGGGGACTCGGGGCGATGTTTCCGGTCCGGCGGTTGTGGCGCGTCTGGAGGGCGCCGGGATGGAAGTCGTGGAGCGAGCTCTTGTGCCCGACGAGCGCGGTGAAATCGCCGGGAAACTGCTCGGCCTTGCCAGTGGGCTGCAAGCCGGGGTGATCGTGACGACGGGAGGAACGGGGCTCGCTCCGCGCGACGTCACGCCCGAAGCCACCCGGGATGTGATTGAGCGCGAAATCCCCGGTTTCGGCGAGCTGATGCGCTCGAAAGGACGTGAATTCACACCGCGCGCCTCACTTTCGCGAGCTTTAGCCGGAACCGTGGGGGGCGTTTTGATCATCAACTTACCAGGTTCGCCGCGCGGGGCGGTGCAGTCTTTAGATGCTATTTTGGAGTTGGTCCCGCACGTGCTGGATTTAATCAATGGACGGACGGGACACTCCGCGTCCGGACAAGAGGTTTAGTGTGGCTACGATGAAATTTGCTCAGTGCCTTCTCCCCGTCATGCTCTGTGCGGCCGCTTCAGCGCAGGCGCCGTCGGGGATCACCGAGGTACCGGAACCCGACACCAAAATCCGTGCTACGGTCACCAACATCGTGGCTCCGGTTTTGGTCAAAGACCGGGCCGGCAATATAGTCGACGGGCTTCAGCCGAATCAATTCCATCTGTTCGACAACGGTAAGGAACAGAATATTCAGGTGGATGAGACGTTCGAGCCGATCTCATTGGTGGTCGCCATCCAGTGTTCATCCCGCATCGAAGCCATCTTCAATAAGCAGATCAAGCCCGTTGGCTCTCTGATTCAGCAAACGATTACCGGGACGCAGGGGGAGGCGGCCATCATTGCGTTCGACGGGCGTCTGCGGCTGATGCAGGATTTCACCAACGATCCGGACAAGATTAAAGTCGCGGTGGATAAGATCCAGCCCGGCAACGCTCAGAGCCGGATGATCGATGCAGTCGACCGCGGTGTTTACATGCTGAGCAAGCGGCCGAGGAACAATCGCAAAGTGATTCTTCTGATCAGTGAAACGCGCGATGAGGGAAGCGAGACGCGGCTTCGCGAGGCGCTGATCGATACTAATCTGGCAAACGTGATGGTCTACAGTGTGGACATTACGCAGCTTGCTGTGCGGCTGACGGAAAAGCGCCCCGATCCGAGGCCGGTCGCGATGGATCCCACGGCGATGAACGCACCGCTGGGCATCCCTAACACTCCGACGACGATGGAACAGAACTATGGCATGGGGAACCGCGTGCAGTTCACTCCGCTGCTGAAAGAGATTTATACCGATGCCAAGGGGATTTTTGTGAAAGATCCTTCGACTCAGTTGGCAAAAGCCACTGGCGCGCAACAGTTTTATTTCCTGAAGCAAAGGGGTCTCGAAGAGGCCGTCCAGGAGATCAGCCGGCAGCTCCACAGTCAATACATGCTGAGTTATCAGCCAACCGACAAGGAGCAGGGCGGCTATCACACGATCGAAGTGTCGATTGATCGCTCGAATCTGATTGCCACGACGAGGCCGGGATACTGGATCGGCGGCGGCAGCCAATAACCCCAGCTTCATAATGGAAGATTGAGATTACACTCCGGAGCTTTGAGTCAGGGCGAGGGGCGCACGCATCGAAGTGGTCAGATGCCACCTGCCGCACCGAAGAAACCCGCTTCCGAACGCATACGGGAGCTTTGGCCCGATATTTGGGAACTGGTTCGTCCCCGCCGTAAGATTCTGTTTATTGGTTTTCTGCTGATCGTGGTGAGCCGGCTGTGCGGGCTGGTGCTACCGCTCTCGTCCCGGTACCTCATCGACGATGTGATTGGCAAACATCATCAATCGATGCTGCTGCCCCTTACTTTCGCGATTCTTGGGGCTACCGCGATCCAGGCTCTCGCCTCTTTCACTCTCACGCAACTGCTTTCGATTGAGGGCCAGAAAGTGATCGCGGAGTTGCGCAGCAAAGTGCAGCGGCATATCGGCCGGCTGCCGATCACTTACTACGACGCCAATAAGACGGGACAGCTGGTGTCGCGCATCATGTCCGACGTGGAAGGGATGCGGAACCTGATTGGCACTGGTCTGATCGAGTTTTTCGGAGGCGTGCTGACCGCGCTTGCTTCCCTTGTGATTCTGCTCAGAATCAGTACGCCGATGACGCTGATTTCCGTCACGGTGGTGCTGTGTTTCGGACTGAGCCTGCGGCGCGCGTTCAAGACTATTCGACCCATCTTCCGGGAGCGGGGGAAGATCAACGCGGAGGTGACCGGACGTTTGACCGAATCGCTGGGCGGGGTTCGGGTAATCAAGGGCTACCATGCCGAGGACCGGGAAGCGGACACCTTCACGCAGGGCGTGCAGCGACTGCTGGACAATGTTCGGCGCAGTCTGACGGCGATGTCGCTGATGTCGCTTTCGGCGACGGTTCTGATGGGCCTGGTGGGCGCGCTGGTTATGTACATCGGCACCCGGGAAATCTTTGCGAACACGCTCACACTTGGCGGCTATGTCACGTTTGTCGCCTTCCTGGCCTTCCTGATCGCGCCCGTGGTGGGCATTGTCAACATCGGCACGCAGATCAGCGAAGCGCTGGCGGGGCTCGAGCGCACGCGGGAGGTTCTGCGCGAACGTCCCGAGGATGAAGACCCAAGCCGCGTCGGGATGGCGCCGCCGATTGTGGGCGAAGTGGTTTTCGACAATGTGGAGTTCTCTTACGACGTTGGGAAGCCCGTGCTGCACGGCATTTCGTTTACAGCCGCGCCGGGGACGGTCACCGCTTTTGTGGGGCCCTCGGGCTCGGGTAAATCGACGACGATCGGATTAATCGCGGCTTTCTACAAGCCGACTGCGGGGCGCATCACCGTGGATGGCCTGGATCTGAATACGCTGAAGCTTTCGAGCTACCGATCGCAGCTGGGCGTGGTGCTGCAGGAGACTTTCCTGTTCGACGGGTCGATTCGGGATAACGTGATGTTTTCGCGTCCGCACGCGACGGAAGCGCAGTTTCTGGAGGCGTGCCGGATTGCGCGTGTGGATGAATTCGCCGAGCGGCTGGAGAACACGTACGAAACGATTGTGGGGGAGCGCGGGGTTAAGCTTTCGGGCGGGCAGCGGCAACGGCTTTCGATTGCGCGAGCGATTTTGGCGGACCCGCGGATTCTGATTCTGGACGAAGCGACGTCGAGTCTGGATTCGGAATCGGAGGCGATGATCCAGCAGGGGCTTTCGCATCTGATGAAGGGGCGGACCACTTTTGTGATTGCGCACCGGCTTTCAACGATTCGGCGGGCGAATCAGATTCTGGTGATTGAGGCTGGAAATATTGTCGAGCGGGGCACGCATGGTGTGCTGTTTGCGCAGCACGGGCGCTATTGGGAGATGTATACGCGGCAGCATGCGCTCGATGATAATTTGTTTCTGGCTCCGGGCGAGGGCGATGCCGTGCCGGAGGTTTTGGCGGTGCCTGGCGTTAAGGCGTAAATCAGGCGTGGGGTATATCGCTGAAGCGTTTTATCCGGACAGCGCCCTCGGGGAACAGGGCTCTGATTTCGAGTTCACCGCCCAACAGACTGGTCTTTTATCAGGTAGTCAATCTTGCGACTTCGGCGGCGGTCAGGTTTCGCCAGGCTCCGGGTTTCAGGTCGCCGATCAGGAGCGTTCCGAGGCGCGTACGTTCTAGTTCGACAACTCTGCTTCCGACGGCTTCGATCATGCGGCGGACCTGGCGGTTGCGGCCTTCTGTGATCGTGATTTCGATGTGCGCATCTTCCGTTCGTTTCACGCGCGCGGGGCGGGTTGGGCCGTCTTTGAGTTCAACTCCAACTCGTAAACGCTCCAGGGCCGAATCGTCCAGCGGGTCA
>JBDUBZ010000006.1:0-26202 GCA_040003745.1 Terriglobia bacterium | reverse complement strand
CCGGCGCCTACACGTCGTCATCCGGCAGCACGCAGTACACCGTCGCAAATAACGGAACCATGCGGATCGGCGTTGGCGTGGGTCCCTATCTCGGAATCAACGTCGCGCTGCAGGCGCCCACACTCACGGGCGCCGGCGTATTTCTGAACCCTACCGGCATCGCCAATGCAGCGAGCGCCGCCCCGTTCACCGCCGGCATCTCGCCCGGTGAATTCATCGTGATCTATGGAACGAATCTCGCTTCCGGCACGACCGTCGCTACCAGCGTCCCTTTTCCTTCGATCCTTGGTGGCGTGCAGGTTGCCGTGAACGGCATTCCCGCTCCGCTGTATTACGTGAGCGCCACCCAAATCGCGGTGATCGTGCCTTATGGCATCACGTCGGCAATCGCGCAGATTCAAGTCACCAACAACAGTGTGGTTTCGAATTTGGTCACAGAACTGGTGAACAAAACAACTCCAGGTATATTTACGCTTTCCCAGGATGGTCTTGGCTATGGAGCGATTGAGCATGCGTCCGATGGCTCCGTGGTTTCAACCACGCGTCCGGCCCAGCCCGGTGAGGCCGTGTCGATATTCCTTTCCGGACTGGGCCCCGTTCTACCGGCCAATTTAGAAGGTACGCCGGGCCCCACACCGGCGCTCAGTTACACCACTAACACGATCAATGCCTATGTGGACGGGGTCGCCGCCAAGGTGGGCTACGCGGGCCTCGCGCCGTATCTGGCCGGGCTGTATCAAATGAATATTATTATTCCCACGACGATCACGGCGGGCGATCACATCGTCAGTATTGGCGGCCCGGATTCTTACGCGTCCCAGGCTCTCATCTCCACTGGAGCGGCCACCGCTGCAGCCACTTCCGCCGCGCCGGCGGCTTTGGCTCGGTTGAAACGAGCGGGCAGGCAAGCATCTTTCACGCCGACCACGCCCTGTTTTGTAATCGATCCGGCCTGCCCGGCGGCGCGGTAGCAATTTCCAGCTTCTATAATCGGGACGAATGTTGCATGAGCTGGTGCTTGAGAACTACGCCGTAGTCGATCGGCTGTGCGTCCGTTTCCATCCTGGCCTCAACCTCCTCACCGGCGAAACCGGCAGCGGGAAGTCAATCATTGTCGACGCCTTTGGCCTGCTCTTAGGAGGCCGCGCCTCCGCCGACACCATTCGGTCCGGCAAAGAGCGCGCGCGCATTTCTGGCGTCTTTGAAACTACTGAAGCCGTTGCGGAAGTACTCGCGCAAGCTGGTTTCGAGCCCGAAGATGGCGATTTGGTGCTGGAGCGGGAGGTGCTGCTCGGCGGCAAGAGCCGGGCGTGGGTGAATCACCGCCCGGCCACGGCGGCTCTGCTGAAGAATCTGGCCTCGCACCTTGCCGACATCCACGGTCAGCACGATCAGCAGTTGCTGTTCGAGCCTGCCGCCCAGCTTTATATGCTCGATGCCTTCGCCAGTGTGCGCGAGAGTCTCGCCGGAATCAAGCAGATTTTTTCGCAATGGAAGCAGGTGTCGGAAGAGATCGCGCGTCTGGAAGGCGCCGATCAGGAAGTCCTGCGGCTGCTCGATCTCTGGCTCTTCCAGCGCAAAGAGATTGAGGCGGCGGAATTGCGTCCGGGCGAAGACGTCGAACTCAATGCCGAACGGCGCATACAACAGAACTCCGGTAAGCTGCTTGAGAATGCTGGGGCCGCTTACGAAGGTCTTTACGAGGCGCCGGAATCGGTGTGGTCACTGCTGCGTTCAGCCGCCAAAAAGCTCGACGAACTGGCGCGCATCGATCCCGCGATGGAGCCGGCCCGCGAGGCTCTCGAGCCCGCGCTGCTGGCGGTTCAGGACGTTTCCTATTCACTGCGGGAATATCTGGGCAGGGTAGAGGTGAATCCCGGGCGGCTGGATGAAATTGAAACACGGCTTGCCGCGATCGACAAACTCAAGCGCAAATATGGCGGTTCGGTAGAGGAGATCATTGCATTTCTGGACGATGTCACGCGCCGGATCGGCGAAGTCGAAACAGCCGGAGAGCGGCTCGTAACGTTGAAGTCGGAGAAGGCTGCGCTGGCTGCGCGGTTCACCGATATGGCGGCCATCCTGACGGCAAAGCGCAAGGCGGCGGCCGGTGCGCTTTCCGCCAGAGTAGAGACCGAACTGAAACCGCTCGCAATGGACCGCACGCGCTTCGTAATTGCTGTCGAGCCGGCCGGCTGGTCGGAAACCGGTGCCGATCGCGTAAGCTTTCTGGTTTCCGCGAATGCCGGGGAAGAGCCGAAACCGATGGAAAAGATCGCCTCCGGCGGTGAATTGTCCCGCATCGCCCTGGCGTTGAAGACGTGTCTGATCGGATCGCGCACCGGTGTTTCTCAGGCCACCCGCACGCTGGTATTCGACGAGATCGATACCGGCATAGGCGGCAGAGCCGCAGAAGGAGTAGCGCGCCGCCTGAAGGCTCTGGCTGGCGCCAACCAGGTCTTGTGCGTGACCCATCTGGCGCAGATCGCCTGCTTTGCGGACACTCACTATCGGGTAGGAAAGGTCGAGCGCGAAGGAAGAACCGTCACCCAGATTGAAGAGCTCGACCGGAAGGGCAGTACCGACGAAATCGGACGCATGCTGAGCGGCCAGAACCTCACCCCCGAGGCCTTAAACAATGCCGCGGAATTGATTCGGGCCGCCCACGCCTAGCGATTTTGGTATTTGGGCGTCGACAGATAGCCGGCGATCTGATCTTTGCCGACCGAATTTACCACGACTTCATAGAGCGATTTCGACACGTAAAACTGCAGCGGCTCGTTGATGCTCTTATCCTTCTTTTCGACCCTCTTATCGTCGGCCAGAACGATGACGGTGAACTTGTTGTGCTTCGGATCCGACTTTTCCAGCCGTACGCTGATGTCGCCGACCTTTTGCAGCTTCTTTTCTTTCTTCAGCGAGAACTCGATGATATTGCGTTCGCCGCGGCGCCGCAGTTCGTCGATCTCTTTCCCGTTCGTGGCGACGAAGCCGGTGGTGATGCCCAGATCTCCCGAAACTTTCTTAAGGTCGGATTTCGTCTGATTGAGGTCCGTCTTAGTCGAAGCCAGGTCTGTCTTCACCGTGGTCACGTCATTGTTGACGTCGGCGAGTCTGGCGTTGGCCGTGTCGGCCTTCTGCCCAACATCGCTGATGGAGGTACTGAGCTGCTGCTTCGTCTGCGCCTGCTCCGCTTCCAGCACCTTCGCTTTCTCGTCCGAATAGCTCAGGGCTTCGCGCTTGGCCTGGCTGGCGGCCTGGGTTGCCTGGCGCGAACGGTTCTCAAGTTCCTCGCGAAGTTCTTCCACGTGCTTGCGCTGCGAGGCCGTCATCACGGTGCTGTTTTCCTTGATGGTGTCGATCTCGTTCTGCATGATCTCGCGGTTCTTGTCGGTATCTGCCTGCAGATTATGCACTTCATAGAGAAGGAATCCGTTTGCGGCAAGCGACGCAATGATGGCCCCGGCGGCGAGCGCCATCTTGAGGCGCGATGAGGTGTCTGGGGGCGGAGGGGACGGGTAAGTATACTGCGGAGAACTCATTCAATCGCTCCTGGTGATTTGGGGTAGAGAAAATCCAAGTATATAGACTTACGGAACCGTTGTTGCGTTTCACGCGCAAAGATCGCGTGGGGCCCCCGCCAGACGAAGGCTCTATGATGGCTTCTTGAGCCGCATTCTGCGCCGACTTCCCGGTCTGCTCCACCGCACGCTCGTGGCGTCGATTGACGATGGCCTTTTCACGATCGCCAAGGGCGCCGCTTACTCATCGCTGCTCTCGCTCTTTCCGGTCGTCACTTCCGTCGCCACTATCTTCGTTCAAACGCGGGCCGATTACCTGCAGCGCAATATGACCGCATTCCTCGACGAGATTCTGCCGCCGGGGACGCAATCCGCCATCATGCTGCAGGTGAAATATCGTGGACAACGCCCGCTGGCGCTGCTGGTAGTCGCGTTCGCTCTGTCCCTCTGGGCCGCCTCAAGCGTCATTAAAAGTCTGATCGACGGATTCAATGCGGCTTACCGCGTGCCGCGCAACCGTTCCGTGATGGGCCATATCTGGATCGGTGTTCTGCTGGTTTTTTTCGCCGTCATTCCCCTGCTCGGCGCCACGGCGCTCATTCTGTTCGGCGGCGCCATCGAACCTTCGGTGTTGCGATACCTCAAGGTGGATCCACTTCTCAATCCTCTAGCCGGAAGGTGGGAGCTGTTCTCGCGGGTCATGCGCTATCTGGTCGCATTCGCGGCCAATGTGAGCCTGACTGGAATGCTTTACTACTACGGTCCTTACCGCAGGCAGAAGTGGGGCGCGGTGTGGCCGGGAGCCATTCTCGCTACTATTCTGTGGCTGCTCGCAACACTCGGATTTGCCTGGTATGTCCGCAATATCACGAACTACAACCTGCTGTACGGCAGCGTCGGTACCAGCATCGCCCTGCTCTCCTGGATGTATCTGCTGGCGGCAATCACGCTATTCGGCTGCGAGTTCAATGCCGAGATAGAACGTATGAACTACCGCAAGATTTTATAGAGGTTGCTGTAATCGTCCGTCCACATACGCAGGCCCGTTATCGGCTTGATGCTGGTGGCGGTTTTCAATTCCGGGCGATCGAAGAAACCGGGGCGGGAAGTCACCAGTACCCAGTCGGAATCGCTCTCCTCGCTCGAATCGCGGTCTTCGGATTCAAAGCTCACTATCTTCGCGGTCTTGCCGGATTCCGCCGCGCCCATGGCCACTACCGGGCCGAGCACCAGGTAGCGGTTCGATACATGAACTGCCAGCACGCCGTCCGGATTCAGGTGCCGCCAATAAAGCTTGTAGGCTTCCCGGGTCAGCAAATGCACCGGAATGGCATCGCCGGAGAAAGCGTCCACCGCCAGAACGTCGAACTTCTGTACCGGCTCGCGCTCAAGCGACAGACGCGCATCTCCCAGCACGACATCGTGAGCCGCGTAACAATCGCGCAGGTAGGTAAACTGCGTCTTCGCAATGTCGAGCACCAGAGGATTGATGTCGTAGAAGCGATAGCGGTCGAGCGGCCGTGCGTAGGCGGCCAGGGTCCCGGCCCCCAGTCCGATCACACCCACGGTCATGGGGCCGTCAGTCTGGAGCGTCTGAATCGTCAGGCCGATGCCGGATTTGCGTGCGTAGTAGGTTGTTGGAACGTGCCCATACTGCGGCCAGAGAAACTGTTCGCCATGATCGATGGTGCCGTGCTGCAGCACCCGAACGGGTCCCATGGAGCCCTCGGTCGATTTGTCATAGACCACCAGGGCGCCATAGAAATTGCGGGCCAGCACTCGTGCCTGGCTGAACGCGCGCCATGTATCTTTAGCTAGAAATCCGGTAACACCGACCGCCAGACCGGCGGCGATGGCGAAGGCAAAAAGCCGCGTGGTGTCGTTCGATGCCGAGCGCGCCAGAGATTTCCTGATGAATGCAATGGCCAGCGTGGAAACTGCACCCGCTACAAACCCGATCGCCGCCCCTTGCGGTCCGAAAGTGCCATAACCCAGCGCGGCGCCGGCACAGCCAATCACAATCGCCGGCTGGTAGAGGATTTCCGTGTCACTGAAGTCATCCGCGGCGCCTGCCCGATACTCACACCAGAAAAGGTAAGCCAGCAGCAGGGCGGTTATCGATATGACGACTGGAAGATCGTACAGGGCATTGAAGAAATACGGTGCGGCGACGCCGATAAACAAGCCGCCCAGCGCGCCACCAATCGAAACCATCAGATAAAACGCCGTCAGGTGGTTTGCAGCGGGCCGGTGATGCGCCAACTCCCCATGGCAAACCATGAAGAGGATAAATACGGCTGTGCTGAAGATGGCAATGGAGGGTGCAAGACCCGAGATCTGGCTGTTCCGCGAAACCGCGTAGGCAATCCCCCCCAGCGCCACCGAGCCGAGCGTCATAAACAGCCAGCGGTCATACCAGCGGTCGCTGTCGAAGCAGAGGATGAAACTAAGCAGGTACAAACTGAGCGGCAGCACCCACAGGAAAGGGATGGCGGCCACGTTCTGCGTCAGATGGTTGGTTACCGCCAGCAGCAATGCCGAAGCGCAGGCGGCCAGCCCCATCCAGAGCAGGCGTTCCGGAAGGCGTGGACCGGGGCCTGCCTCAACCGAACGGGTCGCCTCAACTGAAAGGCTCGATTGTTGCGTATGCGCGCCCCGGGAGCGGTAAGCGACCGTGCCGCACACCACGGCGAACGCGGCGTAGCTGATCGACCACATCCAAGCCTGGCGGCCGCTCGTCAGGTAGGGTTCGACAAGCACCGGGTAGGCCAGCAGTCCGGCCATTGACCCGGCATTCGACAGGGCAAAAAAGCGCCAGGGCATGGCGCCCCCGTTCGAGCGTGAATACCACGACTGAACCAGCGGACTGGTGGATGACAGCAGGAAATAGGGCAGCCCCACGGTCGCTGTCAGCAGCCCGAGAATCCGCAGCAGGGGATCGCCTGGACCATCGGGCTTCCACAGGGCATTCGGGAGAATTGGCAACGAAATAAAGCTGATCAGCAATAGCCCGATGTGGAATCTGGTCTGGCGCTTCGCCGGCTGGCCGTTCAGCCAGTGCGCGTAAGCGTACCCCCCAAGCAGCGCCATCTGAAAGAAGAGCATGCAACTCGTCCAGACCGCCGCCGAACCGCCGAACCACGGTAGGATGAGCTTCGCAATCAGGGGCTGCACCTGAAAGAGAAGGAAGGCGCTCAAAAGAATTGTCGCCGCAAAAAGGATCGGCGGGACCCGCGGGCGGGTATCCTCGCTATTTGTAAGCGGGGATACCAGTGATTCGCTCCCCGATGACAAGGGCGTGAATGTGATCGGTCCCTTCATACGTCCGGACGGTTTCGAGATTGCACAGATGCCGCATTATAGGATATTCGCCGCCTATGCCATTGGCGCCAAGAAGGTCGCGGCTGGTGCGCGCGCAGGTGAGCGCCATGGTGGCGTTGTTGCGCTTCAGCATGGAAACGTGGGCCGGATCGAGCCTGCCCGCATCTTTGAGGCGTCCGCAATGCAGCGCCAGTAACTGCGCCTTGGAAATCTCCGTGATCATGTCCGCGAGTTTTTCCTGCACCAACTGGTGACTGGCGAGCGGCCGGTCGTCGAACTGCTTGCGGGCGATGGTGTAATCGAGCGCCGTTTCGTAACAATCGAGCGCCGCCCCAATGGTGCCCCATCCGATTCCGTACCTGGCCTGCGAGAGGCAGGCGAGCGCGGCTTTCAGACCTTTGGCGCCGGGCAGCATGGCGGACCCGGGCAGATGACAATCGCTGAAGGAAATGCTCGACGTCACCGACGCCCGCATCGACAACTTTCCGTGAATCTCGCTGGCCGTGAAACCGGGAAGGCCACGCTCCACGAGAAAGCCACGAATCCCATCGCCGGTCCGCGCCCAGACCAGAGCGACGTCGGCAATCGAGCCATTGGTAATCCAGCTTTTTTCGCCATTGAGGACCCACCCCTCGCCATCCCGGACCGCGCCCGTCCGCATGCCGGCGGGGTTCGATCCGAAGTCGGGTTCGGTGAGACCGAAACATCCGATGGCACGTCCCGACTGCAACTGGGGTAGCCACCGCTCCTTCTGCTCTTCGGAACCGTATTGCAAAATTGGGTACATGACCAGAGCGCCCTGCACGGAAACGAAGCTGCGAATCCCCGAATCGCCACGTTCAATTTCCTGCATGACCAGCCCATATTCGACATTGTTCATCCCCGCGCAGCCGTAGCCGTGGAGGTTTGCCCCCAGGAAACCAAGTGCGGCCATTTCGCTCACCAGCTCGCGGGGAAAGCGCGCGTTTTCAAAGCAAGCCTGAATGACCGGCCGGATCCGTTCGTCCATAAAGCGGCGGGCCGTTTGGCGGACCAGCAATTCCTGTTCGGAGAATTGCGAATCGAATAGAAGATAATCGACGGCGGGCATTGGTAGACGTTCCATTATAATGAAAACTTAAAATCGCCTCAGTTGTGATTAATGATCCAACTCTTCAGAGTCCCCGTTAGCGTAATCGGTCTGCTGATCTCCGAATTCCTGCTGATTTTCATTTGTTATGCCTCCGGCGCGGCGTTAGTCACTATCTTTATCAATCCGGAGTTCGACCTCGTCTTCTTTCTGCTGAACGATGGCGGCATTCTCCGCATCTCCGCTGTGGTGGCATGCATTGTGACCGCGCTCTATTTTCAGAACCTGTATGCGCAGTTCCGCGTGAAATCATTTACGGTTCTCGTGCAGCAGCTTTGTCTTGTCATCGGCTGTGCGTTTCTCTTGCAGTCTTTGCTCGCTTACCTGAAAAAGCCCGGCTGGGCTATTCCCCACTGGGCCATGATCTACGGCAGCATGTTCACGCTTATACTGATTCCCTTCTGGCGCCTTTTTTACGGGACTGTGGTGCTCAAGGCGATAGGCGGCCAGCGCGTAATGTTTTTAGGGACGTCGGATGTGATCCAGGAGATCGCCGCGCACTTGGCCGAGCACCCCGAAATCGGCATGCACAACGTGGGCTACGTCGACAACGCGGAAGAAGAGCAACAGCTTCCCGGTGGAAAAATCATCGGGCCCATCGAGGAACTTCCCGATCTGGCGCGGCGGCTGAAGCCCGATCTGATCGTTGTGGGGATGGCCGAACGGCGCCAGGAACTGCCCATGAATCAGATGCTGCATTTGCGGTTTTCGGGCATTCATTTCGAGGAAGCGGTGGTGACGTACGAGGCCACTTTTGGGCGCGTGCTGACGCGTCAGATGCGCCCGTCGCGGCTGATTTTTTCGTCCGATCTCGGCCCGCGCAAGCGCAGCCTGGTTCTTCATACTCTCTATGCTCTTCCTATCGCGCTGATTCTGGCCATTGCTTCCCTGCCGGTCATGCTGCTGGTGGCGCTGGCGGTCAAGCTGAGCTCGCCTGGTCCGATTTTTCACCGCCAGACGCGGGTCGGACTGAATGACACTACTTTCACGGTATACAAGTTTCGCTCCATGTATGTCGATGCCGAGGCGCGGACGGGCCCGGTCTGGGCCACCAGAGACGACCCGCGCATCACGCCACTGGGAAAATGGCTGCGCCGGCTGCGCTTCGACGAACTTCCGCAATTGTTCAACGTGCTGCGCGGAGATATGTCGCTCGTGGGGCCGCGTCCCGAACGTCCGGAGTTCGTGAGATCCCTGACCGAAAAGATTCCTTACTACAGCTATCGGCATTGCGTAAAACCGGGAATTACCGGCTGGGCGCAGATCAATTACAAATACGGAGACACGCTCGAGGACGCCATCATGAAACTGGAGTACGATCTGTACTACATCAAGAACCTGGCGATTTCTCTCGACACCTTCATCATGTTCCATACCTTGAAGGTGATGCTGTTTTCTGAAATGGCCCAGTAGTACCTCCCGCGGATGTTGGGAGGTACAGACAATCACTGCTCGGCGGTGTAGCCTCAGACATCGTGAAGAGATATATGGTCGTTTTGGCTCTTGCCGCCGCTGTCGCGGGCGTGAGCCTGGCAGCTCCGGCCGCCAAACCGGGCGCCGCCGATCCAAAGCCTGCAGCGGTGCAGCATGTTCTGCCGGATGCGCAGATCGAGCGCACGATCCGGGCCAAACTGGCGAAGTCTAAAATGAGCGGTACCGAACATTTCACGGTCTCCGTTCAGAACGGCGTGGCCACGTTCGAAGGAAAGACGAACGTGATTCAGCATAAGGGCGTTGCGACCAGACTGGCGAAATCGAGCGGAGCCATTGCCGTAAAGAACAACATCCAGATCTCCGATGCGGCGAGAGCTGCGGCCACCGCGAAATTTGCGAAGGCCCGCGGGCAGGATGGCCCCCCCGCGCGGGCGACCGTCCTCGCATCAAAACCCAGATAGCGCATAAAATCGAGGGATGCAAACCCCTCGGCCGGCTCCGGACCTCGTCATCCACGTGCCCGGCCAGCCGGATCTCCACCTCAGCCGTTTTAAAGGCAAAGTCGTTTTACTGGCTTTATTGGGCACGGGTTGCGAAAGCTGTCAGCACTTCGCGCTCAATCAACTGGCGCCGCTGCAAAAGCAATATGGCGCACGGGGGCTGCAAGTTGTGGCGGTCGTTTTCAACGATGAGGCCAAAGCCACTTTCGAAAAATTCAGGAGCCAGTTCGTACGCGGGTTTCCCCTGGGGTATTCGGATGAAGAGTCAGTGCTTGGGTGGCTCAGGCAGCCGGTCGAAGAAGGCTACTTTACTCCGATTATTGCGTTCATCGACCGGCGCGGGAACATTGCCAGCCAGCACCTGGGTGACGACATGTTGTTTCAGGACCCCGACAAGAATATCCGGATGAGGCTGGAAACGCTGCTCAAACTACCCGCCTAGCCTTCGGGAAGTTCCGCATCCGCCAGAACCAGCGCTACCATTGGCTGCGAACCCAGATCGAAGAACCCGTTGGCGGTATCGTCAATTCCCTTCGATACCTCCGCGATTCGCGCGAAGCAGTCGAGCCGCTCTTCGAGCGTGAGATCGGCCCGTTTCAGGACATCCACCAGGCGTCCCAGAACCGCCCCCTGGCGCGCGAAGGATTGCCAGATTGCGAGGTGATTCTCGCGGAGGAATCCAGCAGCCGTGTCACCGGCGCGGACCAGTTCAGTGCCACTCCATCCAGAATAATCGCCGGAGTCATCGCCGGAAGAATCGAAAGAAGAATCTCGCACGCGCCCTCGATTGTGATCTAACTCACAACTATTCTACCCCATTTGCGGCATGCGGGACACCCGTTTGGAGAGATTGATCGTGGATGGATGTTTCAGAATCAAAAACGGAGCTTCCTTTGTGATAGGATTCCGGTCGAAACCGGTAATCAACGTGAAAACCTACGACACGAAGGACATCAGAAACGTCGGCATTGTAGGCCACGGCCACAGCGGTAAGACCTCGCTCGTGGCCGGGTTGCTTTATGCGGCGGGTGCAACGCAGCGCCTGACGCGGGTCGATGAAGGAAATACCGTAACCGACTGGGATGACGAGGAGATCAACCGCAAGCTCACCATCTCAACTTCCATTGCGGCCGTCGAATGGAACAAGACCAAAATTAATCTGATCGACACGCCGGGCTTTAATATGTTCATCAACGACGCCCGGGCCGCCCTCATTGCGGCGGATTCCGCCATCGTCGTCATCGATGCGGTCTCTGGTGTCGAGGCTCAAACCGAGAAAATGTGGAACACGGCGGAGGAATTCAAACTCCCCCGCGCCATTGTAATCAACAAGCTCGACCGCGACCGCGCCAGTTTCGAGCGCACCATGGAGAGCATCCACGCGCGCTTTGGGCGGAGCGCCGTACCCATCCAGCTGCCGCTCGGTTCAGAGCGGAATTTCAAGGGTGTGATCGACCTGATCCGCATGAAGGCCTACGTCTACACGGTTGATGGCGACGGCAAGGGCAAAGAGATTGAGATCCCGGCCGAATACGCGGAAGCTGCCAAACATGCTCATGAGGAGTTGGTGGAAGTTGTCGCCGAAGGCAAGGACGATCTCATGGAGGAGTTCTTTGAAAAGGGAACTTTACCGGAAGAGCACATTATCAGCGGGATAGACGAAGAAATGCGCGAAATGCGCATCTTCCCGGTGCTGTGCGTATCCGGGCTCCACGATATCGGCTCCGACTGGCTGCTCGAGCTGATCGTGGAGGCGTTTCCTCCCCCGAATGCACGTCCGGGATCGAATCTGGCCCTGAACGGCGAGCCTGTGGCCCGTAAGTTTGACGATAGTCAACCGGTGGCCGCCTTCGTCTTTAAGACCACTGCGGACCCGTTCGCCGGCCGCATCAGCTTCTTCAAAGTTCTTTCCGGCTGCATTAAAAACGATGCCCACCTTTACAATGCCGCGCGTGGTACCGAAGAACGCCTCGCGCATATAGGCGCTCCGCTGGGGAAAACGATCGTTCCGATAAACGAATTGCACGCGGGCGACATCGGAGCGGTGGCGAAACTGAAAGAAACGCTCACCGGCGACACGCTGACCGACAGAAATTCGCAGGTCGTCTTTCCGCCCGTGAAACTTCCCGAGCCTTCCATTGCCTTCGCTGTGGAAGCAAAGAGCCGGGCCGATGAAGACCGCATGGGCAACGCGCTGCACAAGCTTCTCGAAGAAGACCTTTCCCTGCGGTTCTATCGGGATCCGCAAACTAAAGAGTTTCTGGTTGCGGGAGCGGGCCAGCAGCATGTCGAAATTGCCGTTAGCCGTCTGAAGAAGCGTTACGGTGTGGACGTCGCTTTGAAAGCGCCCAAGATCCCGTATCGCGAGACGATCCGTGGAAAGGCCGAAGCGCAGGGCCGGCACAAAAAGCAAACGGGCGGGCATGGACAGTTTGGCGACTGCTGGATCAAAATGGAGCCGCTCCCGCGAGGAGCGAAGTTTGAGTTCGTGAACGATACCTTCGGAGGGTCAATTCCGAAAAACTATATTCCGGCTGTGGAAAAAGGGATCATCGAAACGGCAGAGCGCGGTTTTCTGGCCGGCTATCCCATGGTCGATTTCCGGGCTACTGTCTACGATGGCTCGTATCACGATGTCGATTCCTCCGAGCTGTCCTTTAAGATGGCGGCGAGGAAAGCCTTTCGTGCGGCGATGCAGACCGCGAAACCAGCCTTGCTGGAGCCGGTTATGAACGTCGAGATCCAGACGCCGGTGGAGTTTGCAGGCGACCTGATGGGTGACTTGAACGGGCGTCGCGGACGTATTTCCGGCATGGACACGCAGGGCGGTACGCAGATTATTCGCGCGCACGTACCCATGGCGGAAATGCTTAGTTATCAAAGCGATCTGACCTCTATGACCCAGGGACGGGCCGCGTTTTCAATGGAATTCGATCACTACGATTACGTGCCGCAACTGCAGGCCGACAAGATAATTGCGGCGGCAAAGGCGGGACGTGGGGTCGAAGAGGATTCTGACGAGGAATAGTTACTTGCTGCAGGTGTGACGACTGGGTACACAAGCCGTGTCAAATCGGATCGGTGTGGTTCCGCACGTGGGTTGACGTAGTAGCGATATTTGGGTTAGCCTGAAGAAGTCGCTCTACGGGCCAAGCCGGGCGGCGTCTTAGCTACCGGCTACAAACTTGATTTCAGGAGAATGAATGACCCGGGTACCTAAAGTTTCGGCAATCGGATTTTGCGGCTTTTTTCTTTCGGCTTTTTCCTGTCCTCTATTTTGTCAGCAATCTAACATCCAAACTTCTTTCCTCTCTCCTGTTGCCGTGCATTTGCCCAGTGCGGGCGTCCTTGCCGACATCGCGGAGACCGTTCACCTTCCCTACATCAATCAAGTCGCAAAAGACAATCACAAGGCAGTTTCCGCGTTCAGGCCCACCGCTTCGGACATGTTGATCGATCAGGCGGAAGAGCAGTATCTGCTCGGCAGGAAAGCCTTCGTCGAGCAGGATTTGGCCCGAGCCCGAAAGGCATTCGACTCTGCGATCGATCTGATGCTGCGAGCGTCGGAAAACCCCACCGGCCGTTCCCTCTATGAATCCAAGATGGAAGAAATGGTGGATTCGATTCACCGTTTCGATCTTTCCGGAATGGGTGCGGCGGCGCCTGCGACCGATCCCCAGTTCGACAGGGCTCCTCTCGACGATATCGTTCAGATGACCTTCCCAGTGGACCCGGGTATCAAGAACAAGGTGCAATCCGAGATCAAGACCATGTCTTCCGCCCTGCCGCTGGTGGTGAATGACGTCGTACTGGGCTATATCAACTACTTCAACACTCGCGGCCACCGCACGATCGAAGCCGGCCTTTCGCGCGCCGGAAAATACAGTCCGATGATTTCGAGGATCCTCGCGGAAGAGGGCGTTCCTCAGGAACTGATCCATCTGGCACAGGCCGAATCGGGATTTCTCCCGCGGGCCGTTTCGCGTGCCGCCGCTGAGGGCATGTGGCAGTTTATTAAGTTTCGTGGCAACCAATATGGGTTGATGCAGACCGCCTATTCAGACGACCGTCTGGATCCGGAAAAGGCTACACGCGCCGCCGCCCGCCACCTGCACGATCTGTATAACGAATTTGGCGATTGGTATCTGGCCATAGCAGCTTACAACTGCGGACCTGGAGCCGTGGAACGTGCCGTGGAGCGAACGGGCTACGCCGATTATTGGGAACTGCGCGCCCGCCACGCTTTGCCCACAGAAACGACAAATTACGTGCCCATCATTCTCGCGATGACGATTATGTCGAAGAATGCGGCGGCTTACGGGCTGGATCGGGTCACACCCGATGCGCCTGTCGAATACGACACCATCCAGTTACCTTCCACTACTAATCTGGCTCTTATCAGCGATCTCGCAGATATGCCGGCGGTCGAACTCCAGCAGTTAAATCCGGCTCTTTTGCGCGGGATCGCTCCAGGCGGATTCGATCTGCGGGTCCCGAAGGGCAGCGGACAGATGATTGGTGCTTCGCTGAATCTGGTGCCGGCCGAGATCCGCGCATCCTCGAGAATGCATCGCGTGGAAGCTGGGGAAAGTATTCAGTCGATTGCACGTCAATTCAATTCATCAAGCCGCGCTATCGTTTCCGCCAACAATCTCGCCGATGTGGAACCTGCTGTCGGCGATCGGCTGTTTATACCGGCAGCCTTCCGTGATAGCAGCGTCCCTGCTGGTAAGCTGGCCGCTAATAAACGCGCTCCGGCTTCGCGTGGACGGCATACTCTGGCAAGCTCCGTTGCATCGCGCAAGACGACGGTCAATACGAGTACGGTGGCCGTGAAACGCACCGCTCACCGCACTGCGGGGACTATCGCTCAGGTGAGCCATCGCGCGCGCTCTCTGAATCCGTAGTTTTCCGGCTTTCGATCTTCCGAATCGTCAGAAGAGCCCGGTCTCTGGGAACCGGGCTCTTTTTTTGTTATTTGCATCTTCGTGAAATAGTTGCGGGCAAATCAAAAAAGGGTATGCTATTGATGACTGGATGCCGAAACAGGAGGCCTACTGAATGTTCGATGATCTGAAACTTGCCCCAAAAGACGAAGACGAAATGGAAGATTTTCGCGACTACGACGATGAGGGCGACGATACGGATTCCAAACTTGACGAGTACGAAGAGGACGAAGACGACGACGACGACGATGAAGTCGCGATCAAACCGCCGGCCCCTGTCGTTCCCCCTGCCCCTCCTGCTCCTGTAGGCCATAATGGCGAGGCAACAGCGCCGCCAATTCCTGAGGCGCCACCACTTGAATCGGCTCCTGAACGCAAACCGGTAAGCAAGGCGAAGTCGTCGTCGGCGAAGGCCCCTGCGAAGAAGGCTGCGGAGCCAGCCAGGAAAGCCGTCGCCGTGAAGAAGACGGTTCCCGCCAGGAAGGTTGTTGCGAAGAAAAGCGCTGCTGCTCCCGCAAAGAAGGCCGCGCCACCCTCTAAGAAGGCTGCCCCGGCAAGGAAGGCTACGGCCAAAAAGGCAGCGGCTCCGGTGAAGAAGGCCGCGCCAAAGAAAGTGGCAGTCAAGAAGGCCGCGCCAAAGAAAGCGGCAGTCAAGAAGGCCGCGCCAAAGAAAGTGGCAGTCAAGAAGGCCGCGCCAAAGAAAGTGGCAGCCAGGACGGCTGTCAAAAAGGCAGCCGCGAAAAAAGCCACAAAGAAAGCCGTTACTAAAAAGGCAGTGAAGAAGATCGCCGCGAAGAAGGCGACAAAAAAGGCTCTGGTCAAAAAGCGCCGCTAGAAATTCGTGGGAGGCTCCGGCGGAGAACCCCGCCGGAGCCCGTCGTTCCGTGAAACTCTAACTGCCTGCGTTAACGGGCTTGGCAACCACGGCGCGGCACTTTTCAAAGAGCTGAATCAGAGCGTCCGCGTATTCTTCCGCCGACTTCGAAGGTTTTCCGGAGAATCCCGCGTTGGTGGTATTTCCCTTTCCGTATCCCGTTGTTACCGCGATGAATTTCATCAGCTCAAGAGCTACCTCATCCCTGCTCTTTGCCGCCGCGTCTTTGGCCGCGGCGTCTTTCACTGCGGCGTCTTTCACTGCATCTGCCGCAGCCGGTTTCGTTTCCTCTGGCGTCATGTTTATTTATTCTCTCCTCGCTCTCGCGCCCCGAAATGCATGCCCGTAAGCGCCCGCCGCTTTATCCGAAAAATGAGGGGCGGCGCCCAGGCGCATTTGCTGGAGGCGGACGATGGCAGGTTCTACATCGTCAAGTTTCAGAATAACCCGCAGCACCGGCGAATTCTCATTAATGAGACAATTGCGGCCGAGATCCTCGCTCATATGCAGGTGGCCTCCCCCGAATATCAGTTCGTGCGCATCTCACCTGAATTCATCGCGGCCAATCCAGACTGTCACATTCAACTGGGCACGCGCCGCGTTGCCGTTGAGCCCGGCTGGCACTTCGGCTCCCGTCACCCGGGCAATCCCGACACGCTCGCGATTTACGATTTCATTCCGGACGCGCTCCTGAATCAGGTCGCAAATGCCGAACAGTTCCGGGCAGTGCTGGTGTTCGACCGCTGGGTCTCGAACACGGACGGGCGCCAGTCCGTGTTCTTTCGCGCGCTGTTGAAAGACTGGCTTGCCGGTCCGGGCGTGCCCCCTGGCAAGCTGGGATTCGTGGCGCTGATGATCGACCACGGGTTTGCTTTTAACGGACCCCACTGGGATCTGCCGGATTCCGCGATTGCCGGTCTCTATCCCCGCCGCATCGTCTATGACAGCGTCAAATCCATCGACGATTTTGAGCCCTGGATCGCGCGCATATTGAACTTTCCCCCGGCCGTGCTGGATCGCGCGCTGCGCCAGATTCCGCCTGAATGGCTGCTGGACGATGGCCCTGCGCTCGAAAAGCTGCTCGAAGCGCTGATGCGCAGGAAAAACAGAATAGGCGATCTTGTGACCGCCTGCCACAAGGCATTTCCCCGGTGGGTGCCGTCAGGTCGATAGCCCGGAGAGACTATCGGGCCTGTGTGCGGAGTGGAAACGGGTGCCGCAAAAGCCACCATCGCTTACGATAATGTTCTTCATGGCGGACGCTTGGCGTTGCTGACCCTTTCTGTGGCCCTGTTCCTGATTTGGACAGGGTCGGTTGTATACTGCGTCCTCGCCGTGATTGCTGCGTGGAAATACCGGAGCAGCGGCGCTCCGAGTTTATCGGAGTTTCCGCCCCTGTCCGTTCTGCGGCCGCTGGCGGGCGCCGCCGACAACACTGAAGCGAATCTGAGGAGCCTCTTTGAGCAGCATTATCCTCAGCTCGAAATTCTGCTGACGGTTCACGAAGAGTCGGACCCCGCCGCCGCCGTGGCGCGCCGCGTCATGCGGGATTTCCCACATATCCCTTCCCATTTGCTCATCGCAGGCGTGTCGCCGGTGCCGAACGCGAAAGTCTGGAGTCTGCGCACCTCCGCTGCCGAAGCTCTCTACAACACCATAGTGATGACAGACAGCGACGTTCGCCTCGATCCGGATTGCCTGCGAACTGTGATTTCAGAGCTGTCCCAGCCGGGTGTCGCGCTGGTTACGTGCCCTTATCGTGCCGTGGGCGGGAGTTTCTGGTCGTGTCTTGAGGCCCTGGGGCTGAACACCGATTTCCTCGCCGGAATGCTCACGCAACGCATGCTCAACGGGATGGATTTCGCGATTGGCTGCACTATTGCGACCCGCATGACGGAGCTCGCGCAAATTGGCGGGCTCGAGCGATTGCAGAACTTTTTGGCAGAGGATTTCGTCATGGGAAATCTGCTGCACAAAGCCGGACGCAAAGTGGTTCTGTCGCGCAGCGTTATCGAGCACCACATCGGGAGCGAGCCTTTCCTGCCGAACTGGAAACATCGTCTCCGCTGGGCGAGGAGCACAAGGCGCTCGCGAAGGCTGGGCTACCTGGGAGAGATTTTTACAAAGCCTTTGCCGATTGCGCTGCTGCTCTGGATGGCCGCTCCGAACCGGGCGCTGACGTGGCCCTGTCTTGTGCTGTCGGTCCTGTTGCGAGCCGGGGTGGTGTGGTCGACCGCGATTTTGGTTTTACGGGACCCTCTGACAAAACGCCGATGGTGGCTTCTCCCACTGGAAGACCTTTCCAGTTTCACCACCTGGGTGATGGGGTTCTTCGGGAAAACCATAGTCTGGCGGGGCCGCAGGCTTGAGGTTGCCCGCGACGGCAGTTTCGAGAAATCCTTCTGACCTCACGCCTGCATTCTCACTGGCTGCTGAAGATTCAGACCCGCCAGAGCTTCAGCGTCGATTCCCGCGCGCTGGCAGGCGAGCACCCGCCGCATTGAAGGCCACAGATCTTCTTGTGGCGTTCCGAGTCGGGCCGCGACCACATCCTCTGCGATAAATGCCGCGGCTACGAGCTTTGAATCCGAGCACTCAGGCCTGTGGTGCAATTCCACGGCCTCGATAATCTCGGCAGGAAGTTCCCACTGTTTCAGCAGTGCCGCGCCCACCTGGGCATGATCCTGTCCGAAAGACAGGGATTCCGCATATACCAGAGGGAAGCCGGATGAAATCCATCTCTGTTGCGTGGCCTGGCGCTCGGTCGCACCTGTTGCCATCACCACCCGCCCAATGTCGTGCAGCAGTCCCACAACCCATGCTGTTTCGGAGTCAACGCCGATCTGTCCCGCCACTTCGCCCGCAACTGTTGCCACGGCCTCGCAATGCTTCCATAGATCCTGCATCGCTTTCGAAGCAAAAACGCCCGACATACTGGCCGCAACCAGCACTCTGCGGGATTCCGGCACACCGAGGCGCATGATCGATTCACGCAACCGGGTGATTTCATAACGTGACGAGTAGAGAACCGAATTCGCCGAACTCAAAAGTCTTCCGGCAAGCACGGGATCCGAACCGGCGATATCTTCAAGCTCCGCGGTGGAAACCTCTTCGACCCTGGTTCGCAAAAGGCGCGAAACGGTTCTGGGTTCCACGGGCAGCCGTCCGTAATGCCCGGGCGTTCCCATTTCCGGGGATTGCGAGTTTCCGGTTTTGCCGACCAGGTTCCGCAGGGCTTCGCTGATTGAAATTCCTTCGAGAGCCGCAAACTCCGCCGCCGCATCGAAGTCTCCACAAGATTCGAGTACGCTTTCCGCGGAAACCTTCAGCCGAACAGACTGTCGCCTCGAGAGTTCCCGCGTGCGCGCCACATGGGCAGCCGTCTCCCCGCTTGGCTCGTTCGATAAAAGTCTCATATTCTGTCTCCAGCCGAATGATCGGCAGAACGTTTGGAAAACTCCAGCGATCCTCCAAAAAAGCAGGATTTATTTTGTGGAAAGTGTGAATAGAGTCGTACGGCTTTTTTTCAGAGAGTCCGGGATCACGTTGCCAGGGGCGCTTTTCAGAACGCTTAAGCCATTAAAAACATGGGCCGAATCCATATCAGGAAGGGCTCCGGTGACGGTAAGTTGCATAAACAGACCTTGCCAACGATTGGCGCGAATCGATACCATTCAAGACTAGACCTACAAGAGTAAGATGAAGCGCTGCCCCCCATCCGCAGTGATCGTTATGGCTGCGTTCGCGTCTTTAGCAACGCTCAAGGGCCAGACTGCGCCGGTCATCCTGGCTGGCGGCATCGTCAATGCCGCCGCTTTGCCCGGTGCGCCCGCCATGGTCGCTCCGGGCTCCATCGTTTCCATCTATGGCTCCGGCATGGCATCGAGTTTCCCGGGGGCCGGAGCGCAGGCATCCGGTTTTCCTCTGCCCACGACACTAAGTGGCGCTCAGGTCTTTATGAACGGAATTCCGGCGCCAATCTACTATGCCGATGCCAGCCAGATCAACGCTCAGGTCCCGTGGGAAGTGGCTGGGGCGAATTCCCTTTCTGTACAAGTAAGGTATTTGGGCATGGCTTCGAATACCGAGACGGTACCCCTGACGACCGTCGCTCCAGGAATTTTTGTCGTGCTGCACGCCCTGGACTACGCCGCGGTTACAACTGCAAGACCGGTGACACCCGGCGAGTATCTGATTATTTACTGTACCGGCCTGGGATCCGTCTCAAATGCCCCTGAGACCGGTGGCGCGGCTTCAGGCACTCAGCTATCGTCCACCACATCGGCTGTCAAGGCTAAGATAGGCGGTGTCACGGCGTCCGTCGCGTATGCGGGTTTAGCTCCTGGCCTCGCCGGACTTTACCAGGTCAACGTACGGGTTCCGCAGGACTCCCTGCCGGGCGATAACGTTCAAATTGTTCTGAGTTTCGATGGCAGTCCGCTCACCGCCTCAGCGTCCGTGGCGTATCTCGTCCCGCAGGTTCTCTCGACCTTTCAATTACCGGAGCTCTTCGGCGCGAGTTGGCCGGATCAGCCGATTGAGTTTCGTTACGATGGCGGGGCGCCCCCGCAAAACAGCACCCGGATGCGTGGTCCGAACGGCCTGGAAGTTCCATTTCAATGGGTGAGTTCCTGCTCGGATGCCACAGCGCTCAAGGGCTGCATCGCGGTCCGGAGCGGTCTCGCCGCTAACTCCAGCAATGTATGGACTCTGGAATCCGGAGTCGCTCCCGCGGCGAACCCTCTGAATGCCGTAAGACTGGCGCAGGCCGATAAGACCTGGGAGGTTAGCAACGGATTGACCGGCTTTCGCATCGTTACAGGCACCGGCAATCCCAGGCCGTGGAATCTGGCGCCCCTCCAGGGCATCCAACTGCCGGGCGGAGGCTGGACCGGAGTTGGCGATTCCCCAAATTTGCTGTATTCGGAAATGAATCCCGCCGGATCTGGCGCATGCGTCGGCTGCGCATTGCATACTCCCGCCTATTCGGCCACAGGATATGAAGTGAATGTGGTGGATTCGGGTCCTGTGAAAGTTGTCGTGAAGGCCACCTACACGTTCAACCGGCCTCGTTATGCGTACGGCTCGACAGCCATCAATTCTTCCGGGGCCGGGCATTACACCCTCACGCTGACGCTCTACGCCAACTCGAAATCAATCCTGGTCGACGAGGATTCGGACATGCAGATGTCCTGGTATCTGCCTCTGTACAACGAGTTGCAGCCCGACATCGCGCGGTTCCGCGGCCATGATTCGCTGAATTCTTCGGGGGTCAACGATCCGGGTTGCGGGTATGAATCGCCAGGCGCCGTGACGGGGGCGGGAAGCGCCAGCCCGATTGTCATGGGTACGTCCGCAGCCGCGAATCTGTCGAATGGGCAGGCAGTTCTCATCTCCGGAGTTCAGGGAAACGGCGCCGCCAACGGCTTGTGGTTTGCGAAGACATCCGGCTTTGCGGCCAATCAATTTGCCCTGTATCAGGATGCCGCTTTGACCAGGCCAGTGGCGGGCAATGGTTCTTACAGCGGTGGCGGCGCTGTGAAGCCGGCCTACCGCGGCCAAAGTCTCAATCCGGTGGCCGACGCTTTTCTCGACATCGGTTATACGCTCGACAGGGCGCCTTCTTATTCCTGTTCCGCCACCACCTATCGGAAACTCGTGACCAACTACCCCGCGGCGGATCACTCGGCCGGATGGTACTCGATGCTCTACCAATCGGGAGCTGGAAAGAACGCACCTGTGGTGGGCCTTTACACAGGAAGGTTCTCTCAGCTGCAGCGCGCCGCCACGGGGCCATCGATGCCCGGGATCTACAGCAGCAACAAACACTGGATCACCGGTACACAGGCTGCCGGAATTGAGGTCGAGAATCTTCTGCGGGGACCCGATAATTCGGTGTCTCCGCTGGTTCATCGAAACTGGGGAATCTGGGTGAGTACCCAGGCCGACCTGCTCGCCCCCGGTCTTCACCAGCCGATTGCGGACGAACAGAATTCGCTCACAGGCATCAATCTTTCCCGCCTCTACACCTATCAGTTCACGTATCCCGACCCACCTGGCGGTTGGAAATGGCAGTATTTGTCGACCGACAGCGCCAGCCGGCTGGTCGGTCTGGTCCGTAACGGCACTTCCACGTGCGGGTCGGCCAACTGTTACTACAATCTTCTGAAGAATTCCGAGACATCGCCGTGGGGCTCCGCACTCCTGAATATGTGGCAGGGGAACAGTACCGCTTCGGTACAGGCCGCGCTGAACACTGCCGCGCAGATCGCCCGGAACATCGTGCAGACTCTCGCGAATGGCGACAATCGCTTCGATGGGCCGCTCGGCTATTACCAGCTCGGCCTGTCGACTTCGCCCGAAACCGCAGTGCTCAATGCCATCCTGATGGATTCCAACTCCACCGCGGCTCAGAGGACAACAGCGAAGGCCATCCTCGCTCTCTTCGGCAGTCTTTTCTGGGATAACGACTGGTGGCCCATCGACAACAACACGGGCAGCAGCGTGGGTCTTGCCAACCAGATTCAGCAATATCTGCAATACCGTACCCAGGCCGCCGCGGCTGCACCCTCAAATCCCTTTTTCGCCGCACTGAGCGCCACCGCCAGCGCCTACCCGGTGAACGATTTCGCGGCATCCTTCAGCGCCACTGGCGCGGCGGCCGCTTCCACCCACTATCAATCGGCCTTCTTTGAGCCTCTGATTTTGAACTACCTGAGCTCGTCGCTGAATGGCGGCCTCTCAATGACCGACCCCAAATGGGCCGCCTATGCCAATTGGGAGCTGTCGATCCAGACGCCGCCCGAGCCGCGCTTCGGCAACATTCGCAAAGGCTACAGTAACGGCGACGGCAACACCGAATCGGACGTCCGGACCGGCATGCTCGCCACGGCGCTCTACCCCGTGAACCCCGCTCTGGCAGGCAACTTGATTTGGGCCTGGCAGCAATCTAACAGCCCAACCGTTTTAACGGAGGATTCCCAGTTCGTGACGACGCTGGTGGCCATCGATCCCACCATTCCAGCCATCGCGCCACAACTTGGCAGCATCAATGTCCCGGGATATCACTCCGCCGAGCGCCATAATTTCGCGACGCCGAATGAGACCGCGGTGTGGTTTATCAATGGGGGATTCTATTCAATTGGCGGCCACCGCCATGCGGATGACGGCCAGGTCTCGATCTACGCTCATACCGCGCCGCTGGCGATTGACTGGAATGCCAATCTGTACAGCCCCGAGACGCCGGGGCGCTTCATGCACAATTCCGTCGTGTTCGATTCCGAGTTGAATCGCCTCTGGTCGGCCGATAACACTGGGCTGGCCGATGTTCCAGGATTGCTCAAGAACCCGACTAACACGGAATTTGCGGCTTTCACGAAATCCACAACGTCCAGTGCGGATTTTACGGCAGGCGACGGAACCACGTGGACCCGCACCGTCCGCACCATGAATTTCAATCCCAGCTATCCAGTCATTTACGTGAAAGATTCCTTCGCCGGGCCCGGCGCAGGCGCCGCCAAAACACTGACATGGAATCTGATGGCTACCGGCGCGGTGGATACTCCGGTGGGAGCTGTCACGCCGACGACTCGTTTCAGCAGCGGATGTCAATCGCCGCCTGCGGCACTGCCTTCCAATGGAACCGTTTCCGGTCTCGCTCAGGGTCTCAATCAATTCAGCTTCACCGGCGCCATCTGGCCCAGACACGAGACTCAGGGGATTAACTGGGATCTCTATTCCGTGGCCAGTACTTCGAATCAGCAGTTCATGATTGGAAATTGGGGCCATGGATGCCATGACTCCCGGGACGCGGCGGAATATAAAGCCGCAAACGGGACCAGTTTTGCCGAAGTGCAGCATATTCTTCGTCTGCACGATACAGGGGGCTTTGATACAGTCATCCTGCCTTACCGCAAGACCGAGACGCCCACTCGCAAGGTCAGCCAGGAATCCTGCGGAATTCAGATCTCGCAGGGGGGAGAAAACACTTGTTTTAACAATTCCTCGGCCACCTATTCGAATGGCACGGCCGGGGTTCTGAGCGTCTACGACGCCTCCTCTCAAACGGCGATGGGAATCACCGCCAACGGAGGACCGCAGGAAATTGTGGTTCAGCCGAATCAAATTACGTGGACGATCGGCGGAATTCAGGCCGGCCCGCGCACCCTGACGCTCCCTGGATCGTGGTTCCCCGATCAGCCGGTCGCGAAAGACGGAAACGTCTTCAGCTACACCTATGCCGGGGGAGCACAGACGCCAGCTGTGACCATCACCTTCACGCAGATCCCTTGATTAATTCAGCACGGTAAATGGGATCGAGGCTTCGGTCGTTTCCCAGACCAGAGCCAGCGTACCCTTATTCCCGCCGTCGCTCCGCAGATCCACTCGAAAGGTTTCGACCGGATCGGGCAATGTCTTCAGATGCATCTTCGTACGGCCGAAATCGACATCCTGATTGTAGTTGAGATGGAACTGGCCGCTTTCCTTGTTGATGATGAGGGTCCATTCCTGGGCGCCGGGCAGAGTCCAGATGCTGTAGGTCCCCTTCGGTAGCCTTAGAGTTCCGATCTGCAGATCCGCAGCCGTGGTGAAACCCGTTGCGATATTCGCGCCCGTGCACCAAACTCGGTCGAAGGGGACCAGCCCGCCCATCACTTTGCGGCCATGCATGGAAGGCGCATAATAATCGACCGAAATGGTCTTACCCGCCACCACAACCGTACTCCTGGCTTCGGGACTCGTGTATCGCGGCGCCTGCGCCATCACCGCATTCGATACAAAGGCAGCCGTCGTTATGAGTGCACCAATCCCAGTGAGCCTCTTCATGCGCAATCCTCTACAACGCTTATATTACTCGTATTTTCCAGCCGTTGCAGCCGGCGCGAGCACCAGATCGAGGAATGCTTTGCCGGTCCTCGTCAGACTCTTCTTCCGCCGGTGAATGACGCCCGTCGGCCGCACCAGATCCGGCGCATGCAGCGGGATCGAAACCAGCCGCCGCTGTTCCACTTCAGGCTGCATTGTGCGCTCGGGCAGAATGCTGATGCCCGAGCCAAGCGCCACCGCCTCTTTAATCGACTGGATATTGTCGAACTGCATCACCACTGAAACGGAGACTTCGCGCTCCCGAAAGAAACGATCCAGTTCGTGCCGGATCGTTACTTCCTCGTCGAACGCGATGAAGTCCTGCCCGTCCAGATCTTCCGGCAGCACCATGGGCCGCGAGGCGAACGGATGCGATGGATACACCCCGACAGTCATGCGCTCTTCGCGCCAGTGATGGACGGTGAGATTCCGCCGATTTTCCGGATAGCTGATGAAACCGAGATCGGCCTGATCTTCGAGCACCGCCTCGTAAACTTTATCCGGCCTGAGAAATTCCACGTGCAACTGCGCTTCCGGACACTGCACCGAAAACTCCTCGCGCAGCCGGCTCATTTCCGACAACCCGATGGAATAGATCGAGGCGATGCGGACCACACCGGCATCGGCGGAGACTCCGATTTCATCGAGCGCGACCCGAAAATGCTCCTCCCGCCGCAGCACGTCACGGCAAAGCTCGGCATAAAGCTTGCCGGCTTTGGTCAGGGCAAGGGGCCGCGTGGAGCGGTCGAGAAGCGTGGCTCCGAGACGTTTTTCCAGAAATTGAATATGCTGCGTCGCCGCCGACTGACTGATTCCGTTCATTTGAGCGGCGCGGCTCAGACTTCTCGCGAGAGCGACATCGCGAAATAACTTGCAATCTTCGAAGATCACCTTAATTACAATAACATAAGTAATTGTGATATTGATGATCTGCTAAATTTGGTTTGCGTAATACTGCAGGCTCTGCTAATATTGTGAAACTACTCCGTGTAGGATCTATTATGCTGCCAAAGCCACAGGGACTATATCACCCGGCACACGAGCACGATGCCTGCGGTATCGGCTTTGTCGCCAACATCAAGGGCCAGAAATCCCACGACATCATCGAAAAAGGGATTCAGATTCTTGTTAACCTGACTCACCGCGGCGCCTGCGGCTGCGATCCCGAAACTGGTGACGGCGCGGGTCTGCTCATCCAGATTCCGCACAAATTCTTCGTCCGCGAAGCAGCCGCTCTCGGATTTACCCTGCCCGCCCCCGGTGAATATGGCGTGGGCATGGTCTTCATGCCGGTGGAGAAACACGAGAGACTGGTGACCGAGGGGATTCTCGAGAAAATCGCCGGCGAGGAAGGGCTTACTGTCCTTGGCTGGCGTGACACTCCGATCGACGGCAATGCGATCGGCCGTGAAGCGCGTGTATCGCAGCCTTATATAAAACAGATTTTTATCGGCCACGAATCGAGCCACATGGATGCGGACGAATTCGAGCGCAAACTTTACATGGTCCGGAAGCGCGCCGAGGCGGAGGTGGCAGCCGAAACCGAGGAGATCCACAATCGCGGAATGTTTTACATTCCGTCCCTCTCCTCGCGCACCATCATCTATAAAGG
>JBDUBZ010000185.1:0-8064 GCA_040003745.1 Terriglobia bacterium | reverse complement strand
CGTTGAGAATATTGAAGGCGGCGAACAGCGTTGTGGTGCCGTGCCGTTTGTAGTCGTGGGTCTGACGTTCCGGCAGTCCGGGCCGCAGGGGAAGAATCGGAGCGGTTCGGTCGAGAGCCTGAATCTGGCTCTTTTCGTCCACGCACAATACCAGCGCCCTTTCGGGCGGATTCAGGTATAGCCCCACGATGTCCCGCACCTTCTCCTCAAAGTGGGGATCGTTGGAGAGTTTGAACTTCTCCACACGGTGCGGCTGCACATCGTGGCGCCGCCAGACCCGGTGAACGATAGTCCGGGAAACCCGGAGATGGCTGGCCATCATTCGAACGCTCCAGTGCGTGCTGCCGTCGCCGGGGCGGGTCTTCAATGTTGTATCGAGAATTTTCTGCTCCAACACAGGGGTTAACACCTTTCCGGACCTGCTGCGCTTCCGAACGCCAGTGACGGCTGACAGCCCGTTCCGGGCGAACGCAGCGCGGAGCGCAATCACCGTGGGGCGTGAAAGGCCCAACTGATCGGCGATCGACTGGTTTGAAACTCCCTGGTGAGCCATCAGCAGCAAACGGCTGCGGATGGCTACCTTCTGTGGGCTGCCTCCATTCCGAACCAATCTCTCCAGTTCCGTCTTCTGGTCGGAACTCAATGCAAGCGCGGGTGCCCGGCTGGGCATGCCACAAGTATGAAACGAATCAGATTATCAGTCAATAATTATATAAGACAGGACACTAGAGCCGAGGAGGCGAAGGCCCAAAACCAAATTATTGCGAAGACCATTTTGGGGACCACGGGGCGTTTAAAATGCCCTCCTTTAAAGCAGTGGCGGGGCGTAAATGGCCCAGCACAGACCTATTTCACAGCAGCAGTAGTTGCTGTAACCACAAAGTTGAGCGACACGCGCTTCTGAGCTCCAGTTCCGTCTGTAGCGGCGACCGTAAGAGGATAGGTCCCATTTGAATACATGATCCCGATTTGGCAATCCTTTGCGCTCGGCGCGATGTCCCAGGTGCACGAGTACGCTCCAGAACCACCCGTCGGCCTCGCGTTAAATATCACCAATCCATCACTTCGTTTAGTAACGTCAGGCGAGATCGACAGCGGTCCGGTGGGCGCTGTCCCACCGCCCGGTTGATTGCTGCCTGGAACACCGTTGCCGGGACTTCCGGCGGGACTGGTCGGAGCCCCGGCAGGCCCGCCAGACGACCCACTTGAGCCTGCAGTAGACGGTGTGCGACTAACCGAGAGATCGGAAACGAATAAGCTGTCGTTATCAGTATAAAAATCGCCGCTGTGATATGTACGGGCATCAAATTCCAAATAGTACCCTGATCCACTGTTAACAGAAGTGGTTGCTGCCATGCCACCGGAAGACAATGTTGCAGACGATGACGTCACCGCGATTGAAAGATTTTTCCAACCTGCGAAGTTTGAAATCGGAACCGAAACATTGGCGGAAGGAGCCATTGAAACCTCTTTCGCGCGCGCGTCGAGCGTAATCGAGACAACGGTTGAGTTATCGACGGCGCGCTTTAGGCTAATCGTCGAACGACCATTGCCGGTGTGATAGAAAGACAAGTCTATTTTGAATGAGCCACTGAAAACGCGCCGGGAGCGAAGAGTGAGTTGACCGGTATGGTAAGGATCGTGAAGCAATATGCCCGGATCGGTCAGAGACATCAGAAGAGCCCCGGTCTGACTAATGCCGAATTGAGCGGTCATATTATCGCTTACCGTCCAGTTTTTTCGATAGTCTCCTGCCGATGGGAATCTATCGCTGAAAAGACAATTGTCATCGCTGTAGCAGGGAGCGTACGGAAGCGAATCATATAACTGCTCCATGATCTGCTTGCGCGCATTAGACCCGGTATACATGTAGCTATTTGCAAAATGATTCGCAATTCCATTAAGAAGAACTGTAAATGAAGTTCCTAGACTCGCAAGAAACGCCTGAGGATTCAGCAGGAGAAGGCTGGCTACCGCACCGGCAATACCGGTAGATCCGGCGGTGGCGAAGGATGAGCACTCAGCCGTCGATATAGGAACAATGTTGCTTGGCAAAGAACCGGGCACCAAGACGATAATATCTTCACAAGAAGTCGTGTATTTGTTGCGGCCGTCTGCGACGTAAGCCGCTGGCGTCGCGATGTTGACGACCGACAGTTGAGAATAATCTGGCAGCAGACCAGCATTATCTCGTATCTCCCGGTTGTAGGCGGCGTTGGTGTAAACTGAACCCTCGGAATGACCAACTAGAACAACGCGGTAGTGAAGGCTCCGATAGTATTTAATGCGCAATAATAGCAGGTCTAAATCAGAGCTATACGTTCGGGCAGTGGTAATGTCTTTGCTAAACATTGCCATAGCCCCAGCCATCGCTTCCGCCCGAGATATGTTCGGCAATGTATTCCAGTAGGACGCGTTAGCAACGATAGGCAGGGATATACCAAATGTAGATTCAATCAGATCGTGCCAGATGCCGTCCGAGTTGTTGTAAACATCTTCGAAAAGAACACAGGGCGCAGAAGCCGACCCAATAAGGGCCGTAAAGTCATTTTGGTAGCTGCGTACATTGAGAAACCATTCGCTAGGAGCGGTCAGAATTCCATTGGACCACAGAAAAACCGTCTTCCCGGCGGGGCATGTTTGCGCGTCGGCTGTACGTATCATGCTGCTCATTGATGCAGCAACCAATAGAGCCGATATACTAAAAAACCTGAAGCGGTAGTTCTTCACTTCGCCTCCTTCGGCCCTTCATTCCGAGAGCTCAGCAAGGAATATCAGGATAGCACAAGAATGGTGCACCGCTTCTTTTTGCCCTCTTGCTTTGGTCGAGACGGCCACGGATGAAAAATCAGCACAGATGGGAGGAAGTGCCGGCTGTATTTGCTTCGTCCGTTCTTCGTTGGAAGTTGATGGCTCGCAGTGCAGGCCCAATCAATACGTGCCTTTTAGTTGATCGCACGTATCAAAGTCCATTCCATCAGCAAATGGAGTGTCAGCAAATGGAGTGTCAGCAAATGGAGTTGCCGTTCGAAAGTGACTCTGATAGACTACGTCGCGTTCTGGTGTGTTGTGGAAGGGCGTTCCAGATATTCCGCCGTCTTCAATTCTCGATCATTGCGCCACACCCTATCGACGTAGCACGCACCTAGTTGATCAGTCATTTTTCGACTGATCCAATAACACATTACCCTAACCCTTTTCTTGCAATTGCTGAAGTTCCGCAAGCGTAGGCTTGGCGCTGCAGTACCCCCATTTTGGTGTGGAACCATTCAGTAATGCCGTTGTCCCTGGTGAACCTCCACAAGGTCGAGATTTCGACTGGTCATCAAGCAGAGGGCGCGCCGGTCACAGCACATTTCCTCAATGCCCTCAGCAGTATACACTTTGAACCGCTCAACCCCATGGCATACTCTGACCGGGAGCTAACCGTCCAGTGATCTTTGACAATTGAATATGAGATTGAAACGCGGACACGGCAGCCAGGTCACCACCCCGGAGCAAAGGCGAGTCCGGGCAACGTCGAAGGGGGCTCGGAAGTAAAAAATGCAGCAGCAAACCCGGGAATTCGATGAAAACAAAGGCTTGGGTGAGAAATCACGAACCCGGGAAGAACCCGGCGACAACCCGCCGGAACCCGCGGAGAACCCGGCGTGGGGATCGGCCGTCCTGTTCCTGGCGTTAAATTTTGCTACCCTCCAACAAATACACGCTGTCACGGCCCTGTCATTCGCGAAACTAAACTAAAGGGAACGTTCTCGGGAAAGGTAGTGGCTCCCGGTGGGGTCGGTCGGCGCCCGTGACCGTCTCCGACCCCGCGGGGCACGTTCGGACCGCGAAGACACCGCTGAATATCAAGTTTGGCTTGCAGAAGGAATCGAAATCGGAATGGAAGCGGCTCTTTGCCGGAAAGGGCGCTACAGATTCCTCTTCAGAAAAGAAATGATCTGGTAACCGGCGACGAATTTGAAAGGCGATTCGCCGAGGGTGTAGTGGCCGCAGGGCATGACCACGAGTTTGTGGTCGACGTTGCGCTTTCGGATGTAGTCGACGATGTCGCGCGAGAGCTCAGGCGGGAAGGTCGTGTCGTAAGTCGCGTATAGAAAGAACGACCGCTTAGCCATTTCCGCATAGCGCTCCATGTAGTGCACGGGGCTGATGCAATCCCAGACGGCGCGCAGGCGGTCGATATCGATCCGGTCCTCAATACCCTGGCGGATGTGGCGGGTGGAGAGGCCGCTCCAGACGACATCCGCGAAATAAGTGGAGCAGTGGTTGAAGACGTTGACTTTGATTCGCGCGTCATGGGCGCTGGCGAGGAAGGCGTAGCAGGATCCAAGACTGGTGCCCACGATGCCCAGTTCCGTGTAGCCCTGGTCTTCGAGCCAGTCGAAGCAACCGCGAACGTCGAGCACAGCCTGGCGCGTGGCGTCGATGGTGCGGGCGATGTTTGAGGAGACGGCGTAGTCCGCGCGAGTCAGCTCGGGTGGCATGCGCCGGTCGTGATAGGGCAGACTGATGCGCAATGCCGAGATGCCAAGTTCGGCTATGCCGCGGCAGAGCGCCACGTGCTGAGCGGCCTGTGAGTTCCAGTGGGGCAGCACAACGACGGCTTTCTTGCCGCGCCGGAACCGGGGATGGCCGGGAAAGTAACGCGCGTGAACGGTGTTGTTTTCGGGATAGGGTGTTTCGACCGGCGAGGTGAAGCGGACTTCGGAATCGGTGAAGCGAAAGTCGCGCGGGGCATCGCAGGCAAAGAATTCGGGGCTGTGGGCGAGCGCGAACCGGTTGAGTTCAATGATCTGCTTTTCCGGATCGCTTTGGCTGGAATGAATGGGCCAGCCGCGGGTCCATTCGATGCCCCAGTCGAAGGGGCGGACGACGCGGTCGGTGGAGCGGAAGGCGAGCTGGTGCTCCCAGTTTTCCATCCAGCGTCCGTACCGCTGTTTTAGTGCTTCCATGAGGGTTTTACCGCTTCCATGAGTGCGTGAAACTGTCTGCCGACGCTTAGAGAGCGGATGCTTCCAGGTTAGCAGAGCGCTTCTTTCTGGCCAGTCCGGGCAGGGGTGCGTTCAGGAATTCCATAAAGGGCGCCATAGCTTCGAAGCGCTTCACGATCTCCGGGAAGAGCTTCGGCGTGGCGGCAGTCGCAGGATCAAGTTGGCAAAAGAAGCAGTACTGCTTGCGCTTGATCAGGTCTATGGCGGGATGATCCGGCGCGAAGCCGCGCGGCGGCCGGGTCACGGACGCTCCCTGCAGGTCGCCGAGCAGGGTCTTGCGTCCGCGCGCGCGCCAAGTCGATTCGAAGGCTTCAGGATCGTCGGCGATACGCTGGCGAACGGCACGCAGGACGTCGGGCTCGGCGAAGTAGAGGCCCCCGGCGATCTCGATTTCCTTCGCGGAAACGGCGAAGTAGTAGCCGGCGCTGCCATTTTTTTCGAGACCATTGCGCCAGAACGCGGCTGCGATGTGCGTCTTGTAGGGCGTCTTGTCTTTGGAGAAACGTGTATCCCGGTAGATACGGAAGATACACTTTGACGGCTCACCAACATAGGCGGGAGCGAACCGCAGCATTTCTTTATGAAGCGCCGTCACCAGTTCGAGCATGGGCTGGCGTACCTGCTCTTCGAAGATGTGTTTCCGGGGCGTGAACCATTCGCGATCGTTGTTCGCGGCCAGATCCTTCAGGAATGCGAGCCCCTCATGCGGGAAGCCGGGGAATGCGGTTTTCATATAATCGGGGGAATGAGCCTCGTTCAGGAGACGTTTGACCGTCTCGCCGCGATTCCCGGGTTGACGGTGCTGCGCGACGCTCCTCTATCAAAATATACGAGGTTCGGTATTGGCGGGCCGGCGGACATTTATGCTGAGACCGCGGACGCGGAGCCATTTGTCGAAGCGTTGCACCTGGCGCGAGGGAGCGGGCTCGAGACGGTGGTGATTGGGGCCGGCACGAATCTGATTGTCTCGGACGATGGATTTCGCGGCGTGGTTCTCAAGCTGGTGAGCGATGGTTTGAAGGCCGAGGGGCTGTCAGTCTACGTGGAGAGCGGCGCGGTGCTGCAGACCCTCGTCGATTACACGGTCGATCTGGGAATGCAGGGGCTCGAGACGATGACGGGGATTCCGGGATCGGTGGGCGCCGCGGTCTACGGCAACGCCGGGGCGTATGGGCATTCGATCGCGGAGCGGGTGGATTCGGTGCGCTTTTTCGATGGTGAGGCGATACGCATGTTCAATCGCGCGCAGTGCGAATTTCACTATCGTGAGAGTATTTTCAAGCGGCACAAGGAGTGGATCATTTTTTCCGCAACGCTGGGGATGGAGGCCGGGGATGCGGCGGCGCTGCGTGAGACGGCGGATAAAATCCTGGGGGTGCGGAATCGAAAATACCCTCCGACGATGAAGTGCGCGGGCAGTATTTTTAAGAACTTCCTGCTGGCGGAGCTACCCGCGGGAGTGGCGAGCGAGATTCCGGTGAACGTGGTGATTGAGGGGAAGGTGCCGTCGGCCTGGTTTCTCGAGCAGATCGGGGCGAAAGGGATGAAGGCGGGCGATATTCACGTGGCCGATTACCATGCGAACCTGATCTATAACTCGGGGAACGGCACGGCGCGCGAGTTGGCCGGAATTATCGCGGAACTGAAGCAGCGGGTCGGGCGGCGGTGGGGAATTCCTCTGGAGGAAGAAGTTCAGTATGTGGGATTCGACAGAATTCCCGCCGTAGCTTCCGGGAACTAATTTCAGACATGGGGCAATAACATTTAAGTTGTCCACGGGCCGTGGTTTTCGAGGAGTCCCCTTACGCCCCTCTTTCCACGGCCCGCTCCACCGTATCTGAGCGGGTTTCCCGATAACTCCGGGCCGGTTCCCGATAACATAGATAGATGAAGTTCCTTTCCACTTTCCTCATCGGCTGGCTCGCACTCGCGGCCAATCTGCCTTCGGGCGAGAGTTTGCTGCAGAAATCGCTTGAGAGCACTGGTGGGGCGGTGGCACTCGGGAAGATCAAGAATGCCGTGATGATCGGCACCGTCGATATGACCGGGCACAATTTATCGGGCCCGATGGCGGTCTATCAGAGCGGCGAGAAGTCATACACGGTAATTGAGCTGGCGGGGATCGGAAAGATCGAAGAAGGTTTTGACGGGACTGTTGCCTGGGAGATGAGTGCTCTGCAGGGCGCGCGCATCAAGGACGGTGACGAACGCGCCGCGGTGAAACGGGCTTCGAAGATCACCCTGCTTGGATCGTGGCGCGACTACTACAAAAGCGCGCGCACAGTGGCGAGCGACGACGTGAACGGCAAGCCGGCCTGGAAGGTGGAGTTGATGCCGAAGGAAGGCAGCAAGCCCGAGTACTTTTATTTTGACAAGCAGTCCGGCCTCCTGGCGCGGGTGTCGATGGTGGTTCCGACGGCTCTGGGCGATATACCGGCGGATATCGCGATGTCGGATTACCGGGTGCTCGACGGGGTTCAGACGCCTTATGTGATGACTCAGAAGGCGATGAGCCAGGTGCTTGAGATGCACTTCGACAAGATCACTTACAACGCCGAGATCGCTCCGGACCGGTTCGACCTGCCGTCGGATGTTAAAGCATTGAACAAGAAATAACGCGGACTCTAGCGCGAGCGGAAGAACCACGAGATCAGCGACAGAACGACGCTGATGACGATGCAGGTGACGACGGGAAAATAGAAGGTTCCCCGTTTCCCCTGCCAGCGGATGTCGCCCGGCAGGCGCCCCGGGACGATACGCAGGAAATGTACGGCGAGCCCGAGCACGATCAGCAGAATCCCGATGGTGATGAGAAGGCGGGCCATCCGATTTCAGTTTAAGGGTGCAGGCTTCCCATTGCGGTTTCGTCCAGATGTTCCTCGGGCAGCCAACTCTGCAAAGAGCATGACGAGGCGTTCCGCTCGAAGAACCAGCGCGTGAATATTGTCGCGCTTCCCGCTGCGTCGTAAATCAGACGTCGCGCGGAAAGATGTGCACTTCGGGAACCCAGGTGCGCGCCGATAGTTTTGCGACTGAGACGATGAGCTCCGCGACGTCCTCCGCGCGC
>JBDUBZ010000184.1:0-8125 GCA_040003745.1 Terriglobia bacterium | reverse complement strand
CCCTCGGTTTCCGTGGCTCCCGCAAAGGTACGCCTTTCGCCGCTCAGCAGGCTGCGCTCACCGCAGCTAACAAGGCGAACGAAGTGGGTCTGCGGACAGTGGAAGTCCGGGTCAGCGGTCCGGGTTCGGGACGCGAGTCGGCCGTACGCGCTTTATCCACGGCCGGCCTGGATGTGCGTTCCATTCGCGACACCACCGCGATTCCGCACAACGGCTGCCGACCGCCCAAAAAGCGTAGAGTTTGATTTGTAGTTTCAGGTAGTTATAGCGGGACGAAAGCCGCCATGGCCGTAAACCGCACGTAGCACAAAGCATACGTAAGAGGAGAAATATTTGGCACGATACAGAGGCCCCGTTTGCAGGCTTTGCCGCCGCGAGGGCATGAAATTATTCCTGAAGGGCGAACGCTGCCACTCCGAGAAGTGCGCCATCGAACGCCGCAACTTCATTCCTGGGCAGCACGGTAAAGATCGCAAAGCCAAGCTTGTCGGCTACGGTCTGCAGTTGCGCGAAAAACAGAAGGTCCGCCGCATCTACGGTGTGCTCGAAGCCCAGTTCCGCAATACCTTCGAGAAGGCCGCGAAGATGAAGGGCATCACCGGCGAGAACCTGCTTGGCAACCTCGAGCGCCGTCTCGACAGCGTACTCTATCGCATGGGCCTCGCCTCCAGCCGCTCGCAGGGCCGCCAGATCGTGCGCCACGGTCACATTCAAATCAACGGCCGCAAAGTCGATATCCCTTCCTATGTTGTGAAGCCCGGCGAAGAGATTTCGGTCCGCGAAAAGAGCAAGACCAACGCGGCCATCCTCGGTGCGCGTGAAGCCACAGCGCATGCCCCTTCCCCGGCCTGGATGGATGTCGATCGCGAAAACCTCAAAGGCCGCATCATCAGCATCCCGCGTCGCGACGAATTGACGCAGATACCGCTCAATGAGCAGTTGATCGTTGAACTTTACAGTAAGTAAGCAGTAGAAAACCCGGCCTGCGCGGATTGAAAAAAAGCCTGGCCGTAATTGGAGTAGATAAAACGTATGTTCAAGGGCTTTCAAAAACCCAAACGTCTGGTTGCAAACACTGAGACTCTGACGGAGCGCTACGGGCAGTTCACCGCCCAGCCGTTCCAGCGCGGTTTCGGTACCACTATTGGCAATTCACTGCGCCGCGTGCTTCTTTCGAGCATCGAAGGCGCAGCCATCACCGCGATCCGCATTGAAGGCGTGGATCACGAATTCAGCCCCATCCCTGGCGTTGTTGAAGACGCTACGGATATCATCCTGAATCTCAAACAGGTGCCTTTTAAGGTAATGGGCGAAGGCATGAAAACAGTTCGCCTGGTCGCCAATAAGGCCGGCGAAGTCTTCTCCGGCTCCATCGAAACCGATGCCGATGTCGAAGTCCTCGACCGCACGCTGCACATCGCGACCGTGAGCGAAGGCGGCAAGCTCGATATCGAAATGCGCCTCAAGAGCGGCCGCGGCTACGTCAGCGCGGACAAAAACTTCGATGAAGATCTGGCCATCGGCTTCATCCCCATCGATTCGGTTCACTCGCCCGTCCGCAAAGTGAACTTCAGCGTCGAAGCTGCCCGTCTTGGTCAGATGACCGATTACGACAAGCTCACGCTCGAAGTCTGGAGCAACGGCGCCATCTCCCCGCAGGACGCCATCGGGCACGCCGCCAAACTGCTGAAAGATCACATGACGATCTTCATCAACTTCGAAGAGCTTCCCGAAGCCGCCGAAGAGCCGGCCGAGCGCAGTATGGATCGCATCAGCGATCAGCTCAACCGCAGCGTGGAAGAGCTTGAACTCTCCGTTCGTTCCTACAACTGCCTCAAGAACGCGGGCATCGCAACTATCGGCGAACTCGTGCAGAAGTCGGAATCGGAGATGCTCCGGACCAAGAACTTCGGCCGTAAATCGCTCAACGAAATCAAAGAAATTCTGCATGGCATGGGTCTGGCGCTCGGTATGAAGCCCGATGCGCACGGCCGCCTTGTCGCTCCGCCGCCGCCTCCTCCCGGCACGGTGCTCGAAGATATTCCGGACGACGAGCAGTACACGTAAATCCAATAAGGTTCAGGCAAATGAGACATCGATTTGGCAACGCGAAGTTAAAACGGGATGTGGGGGCGCGCAACAGCCTCTTCAAGAACCTCACCACCAGTGTGATTCTCGAAGAGCGCGTGATCACCACCGTTCCCAAGGCCAAGGCCATCCAGCCGATGGTCGAAAAAATGATCACGCTTGCCAAGCGTGACTCGCTGCACACGCGTCGGCAGGCGGCCTCATTCCTGATGACGCCGGCCAGCGTTAAGAAGCTGTTCGATACGCTCGGCGCCCGTTTCGGCCAGCGTAACGGGGGCTACACCCGCATCACACGGCTGGGACCCCGCAAGGGCGATGGCGCCGAACTGGCCATGCTCGAACTGGTCGGGTCGGAGCTGGTCAAGCGTGCCGCCGATAAGGCGAAACGCAAGGAAGAACTCCTCAAGGCTCAGAAGGAAGGCGAAGAACACCCGGCGGAATAGCAACACTCCGTTTAGTGAAGGCCGCGAGCGTCGCAAGACGCTCGCGGCCTTTTTCATTTGAGCAACGTTGTCACCGAGGCGGGCCAAAAACGCGTCGTGACCCTCATGCCGCCGAATCCGATCTTCAGTTGCCTCTATTGGCTCTATTGAGAAGTCGTCTACCCCGCGTGACGATAGCATCCCTTATCTTACGGACACGCCGGATGGTGAAAAGGCTGGCGCGAGATTTCCGGTGACCTGAGAGCGGCGCTTCCCCGCCCCTTCGCCCGCTCTTTGGAAGCCCTCCCAGGTCGGCATTTGAAGTCGGCTCAGTCTTTGAAGTGCGAATTGGTAGACGCGAGGGTTTCATTAACCTTACAATCCACAGGCCGGAATGATGATTAGAAACAGCCGCATTGCCGAACCCACGCTTGCGTCGTTATCGCAATGGGCCAGCACCGTGCTCCCGAAAGCGGCATCGGAAATACCCGCTCATCAACCCCGATTTGCCCACAAATGTTCGGGACTGTAACATTTTATGAACTGCCCCACTCTTGCCCTGTAAGCCGGTGGTTTACGAGATAATGGTGCCGTTGGCAACAAAGAGTAACTTGCGATTGCTCGTCATCGGTTGCACCGTGCTGGCCGTAGGGTCGGCGCTGTACTTCCGCCTGACCCCGGGTATCACTCCACCGGTCACAATCCGCGTCGGCGTGGATCATTCCCCGCCCTTCTACCTCATAGGACCCAACGGATCCGTCAAAGGCCTCGCCGTGGACGTTCTTAACGAGGCCGCCCGCAGACGCAACATCCACCTGATCTGGATGCCGCTTCGCGACATTCCACTCGAGCAGGCACTAGCCGGACGAATCGTTCAACTCTGGCCTTTGGTCGGCGCCACACCGGAGCGCAGACAACGCTTCTACCTAAGCAATCCCTGGTTTGAAAGCGACTATGTCCTCGCCTCTCTGCGCGACCGGCCCATTCGCACACCCGCCGACGCGGCGGGACTGGTGGTCGCGCATTCCCACCTCAAATTCACTACCCTCATCGCCGACCAATACCTTTCACGCAGCACCAGACTGATCAGGCCATTCCAGGCCGACTCCATCGCTGCGCTTTGCCAGGGCGAAGCCGCCGCCGCGCTGGTGGAAAGGCGCGCTCTCGATGCTATTCTGCTCGCCCGCCCCCCCGGTTGTGAGACTGCGAACTTCCACATTTCCGCCATTGCCGGAGCCACCGCCCCGCTTTCGATCGCCGCCGTCCCGGAGATGCGCGCGGCGGCGAACGCGTTGCGCGATGAGATTACCAACCTCACCAAAGACGGCTTTTTAAGCGGCAGACTCGACGAATGGTCGCCTTTCTCGGCCGAAGGCATCCGCTCGGTCTGGGCGGAGCGCGAGGCGGATCGAAGAAGCCGGATTTATCGCTACAGCCTTTTCGTCATCCTCCTGCTCGCCTGGGTACTGGGGTGGCTTGCGTATCGCGCCTGGCGCCTGAAACAGGCTGCCGAGCGCGCCGAGACGGGCCGCCGCGAAGCCCAGCGGCGTTTTACCGCCTTTATGGATCACAGTCCGGCCATCGCGTTCATGAAAGACGCCACGGGCCGCCTGCTCTATGCCAACAAGGCGTGGTCGTCGCTGTTCGGATTGACGCCCTCCGAGAGTTACGGCAAGAGCGATTCCGAGCTCTGGCCCGCCGATCTGGCGAAGCGGCTGCGCACCAGCGATGAAGCATTGCTGAGGGAAGACAAACCTCGGCAGATGGTCGAATCCGTGAAGTCGCCCGCGGCCAGCAGCCGCGATGTTCTGATCGTAAATTTTCCGTTCGCAAGCGAAGATGGCCAGCGCTATGTCGGCGGCACGGGCATCGACATCACCGAGCGCGAAGAAGCCATCCGCGCGCTTGCCGCCAGTGAAGCCAGGTATCGGGAGCTGTTCGATCGCAATCCCCTGCCCGCCTGTGTCTATGACCGCAAGACGCTTGAGTTTCTCGCCGTGAACGACTCCGCAGTCGGACGCTATGGCTGGACCCGCGAAGAATTCCATGGCATGAAGCTGCCTCATATCGTCGCTCCGGGCGAAACGGCCTCCACTGTCTGGGAAGGGGCGTGGCATCACCAGACTAAAGACGGCCTGATCCTGAGCGTCGAGGTGACCGGTTACGAGCTTGAATATGAGCACCGCGAAGCCCGGCTCATCATCGTTCGCGATGTCACCGAGCAGGAGCGGATGCTCGAGCGGCTGCGCATGAGCGAAGAGCGCTGGCAACTGGCCCTGCGCGGCGCCGGTGACGCTCTCTGGGACTGGGATATCGTCAGCGGCAGGGTCTTCCGCTCCGCCCGCTGGCACCTGATGCTCGGCTACGAAGAAGCGATTATCGGCGACTCGCGTGAAGCCCTGCTGCCATTCATACATCCCGACGATGTGCACTCCATCCAGACAGCCGTCGAGGCCCATCTGAATCACGGAGCTCCGGCCTTTGTCGCCGAGTACCGCCTCCGCCACAAGGACGGCACGTGGCGCTGGGTTATGGACCGCGGCCAGGCCGTCTGGGACGAACGCGGCCGGCCCGTCCGGATGGCAGGTGCCCAGTCCGATATCACCGAGCGCAGAATTGCCGAAGACCTGCTTGCCAACCAGGCCCGCACCGACGCTCTAACTGGCCTCTATAACCGGCGCATGTTCGAACATCTGTTCGCCCAGGAATTCGCCGCTGCCGCCGCCAACAACGGGGCGCTCAGCGTCTGTATCTGCGACGTTGATCGGTTCAAGTCCGTTAACGACACTTATGGACACGCTGCCGGGGACCGGATGCTCACGGCCTTCGGCTCGATGCTGCGGCGGAATATGCGTGCGCCGGATCTGCTGGCGCGTATTGGCGGCGACGAATTCATCATCGCGATGCCGGGCGTGGCCGTCGAAGAAGCCTGCACGCTCGTCGAAATCATCCGGCGGCAGCTGAGCGATGAGATCTTTGTGGCCTCGGACAAGGTATTCCACGTCACCTGTTCGTTCGGTATCGCCGAATTCCATTCCGGCCATATCCAACCAGACGACTTGATCGCCGAAGCCGACCGCTTCCTCTATATGGCCAAGGGCGGCGGCCGCAACAAAACCTACGCGGCTTAGTAATTACTTCAGCCCAGCCTTGCCGAGCATTTCGAGGAATTGCCGCCGCGTCCGCATGTCGATGGCCTGCGCCACGAGCTTCCCTGTCCTGTCATAAACGAACGTCTTCGGGATGCTATTGACGGCCATCGTCTCGTTCACCTTGCGACCCGGATCGAGCAGAATCGGGTACGATATCGCCTTTGCCGCGAGAAAGGTCTGGACGGTCGGTAAATCTTCGTCCGAAATCGCGAGGACGACCAGGCCCTGATCGCTGAAGCGTCTATAGAGCGCATCCAGATCGGGCATTTCTTCGCGGCACGGCGGACACCACGTGGCCCAGAAATTCACCAGCACCACCTTGCCGCGCAGCGCGCCCAGATGCCATTCACGGCCTTTCAGATCGGTGAGAGTGAAGTCCGCCTTCTGGCGGCGCTGTTCCTCCGATTCGAGCCGTGTCATGGCGGCGCGGAGCGGCGGGCTTTCCACCGGAAGCCGGACATGTTCATAGCGGATGAGCTGCGCGAGCGTGACGTAGGGATCTTCCGGCATACCCCCGCCCTTCGATGCCGCTTCCTGTTCGCGCAGAGACGCAGCGAGTGTCTCACCTGCCTGCTGCAGCGATTCGATCCCGAAGTCGCCCTCCGTCGAGAGATTGGCCAGGCTGTGCGCGAGGTTGAGCTTGTGATCGGACGCAGGCAGCTTGCGGATCTCGACGGCGAGTCTCTTCGTGACCGCGCCACGTTCCGCATCCGGCACCGCGCGCAGGCCTTCGATCCCATCCGCGATGGGTTTTTCGCTTTCAGTCCAGACGATCGGCTTGTTCTGAGCCGGCAAAACAGAAATGGCCAGTAACGCAACGATGAACATTTTCACGATACGGCTCCTGACACTTTGGCGAGTACGTACGGACCCTCGGGAATGATGGCTACCTTCGACCCGGAAGGAAGCCCCGCTAACAACGCGTCGACGGCCTGCTGCGGATCGTCGAACGAACTGCCCCATAGCTGCGCGCGTAAGGCGGGAGCAAGACCGGGCACGCAATAGAGGATCTCCGCGCGCATTGCCACCAGCGCGAGCTTTTCGAGCTGCCACTGATCGACGGTCACCGGAGCTCCATCGAGCGCTGCCAGGAATGATTGGGGATCGGCATGCCAGCCGAGCATTTCAGAGAACTCCGGGCCGCCGCAGCCCTCGCTGCAGGCGCCGGCTACAAGAATGCGGCCTCCTTCGCGAACGATGTGAGAGGCCGCGGTGACGCCTTTTATGCACTGGTAATAAGTGAGGTCGAGCGGATATCCGGCGCCAGTCGTAATCACGGCGTCGACCGGCCGCTCGACCTTCTGGAGCAGAGCTTCGGACACGAACGCGACACCTTTGCGATGAGCTTCCACAGGGTCCCCGGCAAAGACTCCGGCAATGCTGCGATCCCGGGCCAGCGCCACATCGACCATGAACTGGTGGCCGGCCATCGACGCGAGCTCGACCAGTTCGCGATGCAGAGGATTGCGCGCGATAGAGCCTTCCACCGCCGCTGGCTCACGCATAAAGCGCGGGCTGTGAATCACCTTGATTGTTTCCTGCGCGGCGAGGCCGGGCGTCACCAGCTTCCTGCCGCCCGAAAACCCCGCCATCAGATGAGGTTCGATAAAGCCCAGACTCATGCGCAGATCCGCCGCAACGAAGCGTTCGTCCACCCACGCGGGTGTGCCTGAGGCTGTGACTCCGAGATAGCGATGACTGGCGAGATCGCGGGCATCGTGATTTTCCACGCGGTATTCGCTCGCGATTTCCGCACCCACGATCTCGCGAATCTCTGAATCCGTCGCGGCGCGGTGCAGCCCGGTTGCAATCAGGATGACGATGTTCGCGCGCTCGATCCCGGCCCTTTCGAGGCGCGCGAGCACGTGCGGCAGCACCACGCGATTGGGCGCGGGCCGGGTTATATCGCAGACGGAAATCGCAGCGGAGCGTTTCCCGCGCGCAAGTTCGTAAAGCGGCAACTGTCCAATGGGACGATCGAGCGCATCGCCGATCGCAACGTCTGCATTGGCAAGCGGAGCGGCCGCTTTGGCTTCGAGGACGGTGTATTCAAAACCATCGGGAAGCGCCACCGAGACACCCTGTTTTCCGTATGCCAGTTTGAGATTCAAAGCCATTCCGTTGTTCTTCCTTATCTTTGCACCTCCCTGGTATCATAATTTTTCACCCTCAAAATTCATGCTTCCCCGTGTCGCCCCTCGCGTTTTTTCAGGCATCAAGCCAACCGGCACGCCGCATATCGGCAACTATCTGGGCGCGCTCGCCAATTGGGTCAAAATCCAATACGACTACGAGAGCATTTTCTGCATCGTCGACCTGCACGCCATCACGGTCTATCAGGACCCCGCCGAACTGCGCAGCAGCGTCCGCGAACTGGCGGCGCTCTTCCTGGCCGTCGGAATCGATCCGAAGCATTCGAAGATCGTGATCCAGTCGACCGTCCCGGCACACGCCGAATTGGCC
>JBDUBZ010000183.1:0-8128 GCA_040003745.1 Terriglobia bacterium | reverse complement strand
TGGGGTGTTCGGAACAAAAACACCGCGCCGGCGCCTGTTTCGACCTGAAGCCGAGCCGCGAGGCGGCTGGCAAACTCATTGCGAGGCTCGCGGGGGAAGTGCTGGTATATAAGAACCGACGCCCCCGCGGCAAAAACAGCCTGGACTTCGTTCCAGTAGAGGAACTTGCAGGAGTTGCGACGCCCGTAAGCGATGGAACGTTCAAGGCCGTTATCGGGATCGAAGAAGACCAGGTCGCAGTCTCCCAGGTTGTTTTGACAGTTAGCGAACCACCGTCGCCGATCCTCACCGTTATCGCTGATGGTTTCAGAGTGGAATATCGCATTGCCCAGGAGTTTTGTGGCCTCAACGCGTGCCGTGCGGCGGTCCTGTTCGTGGTGTACGACAGTTGTCAGCCAGTCGAACAGTTCAGGATCGGAGGGCCGGTACTTGCCCGGCTGTGTCAGGTACGAGAGATGGCGACCATCGGTGCGGCTATCAGGCGCGGTGAGCATCCAGCAGATGCCAAGGCGAAGATTTACAGATGCGATTGAGCGAAGGATCGCGTATTTACGGAAATCGTTGACATCCCCAAAGTACTGATCCTTCATGCGAGAGAGGTCAACTCGCGGTCAGTTGCCAGGCGGCGAAGGCCACCCGGAAAGATGGCCGACCATTCCGTCTGCGAGTAAGGCAGTTGGCATTTCGGATTGCAGAACGCTTTCTCCGGCCGGTCGTGGGGAGGCTTCTTATTCCAGATGAACGTGTCCATGCCGGATTTGATTGAGCGAGAGCGCTGCGTTACTTCGATGCGCCCACCCGCGGCATCGGTAACTTTCCAGGCAAGCTCGATGACTTTAGGGTTATCCCCTGGGAGGAAATGCCGGCCAACAACTTCGCGGAAGCTGTCTTTTCCATGTAAAAAGGCAACGAAGTCGCCGTATGCGATTCCGACCGCCCTGCCGAGATTTGCCTGCTGGGACAAGTAACGGAACAGGCGAACTCCTCTTTGAATCCCATCGACGCCGGGATTCTCCACCTTTCGAGGGGTCGGTTCCACAGCGGGCAAGGGAGCGGTTGGCATGGCCGTCGTAACTGGCTTCGCAGACGTAGACGATGTTAGACCAAACTCGGGCTTCGCGGTGGCGACGACCGTGGATTGCGCCATCCGTTGCGGTTGACACTTGAGAACGTGCTCAACAAACTTTCGGAGTTCCTGATGACTAAAAGCGAGGTTCTTGTTCGTTATCTGTTCTACGAGATTGGGAAGCCGATCCAGCCCTACGAGATGGAAAAACGGGAACTCCCGCCCAATTGAGTTTATTGAGCCGGGATGCAGTGAAGGGCTGATAGCCACGACCGCGCTGATCGGGCCGAAATCCGCTTGGGGCGCCTTCTGTGGCCGAAGAAACTCCGAGGCGTGCTTAATCAGGAAATCCCTCAGCGCAAAGCGGTAATCCCGCACTTGTCGGAACGGGTTACCAAGGAGTTCTCCTCCCGTCAGAATTTGCCAATTCCCATTTTCACTCGCCCTGAGCGGACTGCTGCATTCCTTGAAATCGACTACTAGAATCGCGTCGGGCTTCAGGATCAGGAGATCCAGAGGCTTGCCATTGCAGAATACGTTAAAGACGACGATGACGGGATAGACTACTCTTTCAAAACGCGCCTGGAACGCCCGAACAACTTGATCCTCCGCCTTACGTTCGTGAGAGTAGTCGAACTCTCCGCCCGTCCAAAACTCAACTGGCATTATTCCCAGTCCCCCGATGGAAAGAACTCCACAGCCGCCGGAGGGAGGGAGTTCTGAGCGAATGAAATGAATGAGAGTGTTTTATGGCAGTGAGGATACCACTGGTGTGCCTACCGGTAAACAGACGATAGAGGCGGCAGCGTCCTCGCTGTCTGTGATACGGGTCGTTTGGCTCCGTGTCCCCACGCGACTTTGAGTGGTGGCAATTCGCGGTAAAGATACCAAGTTCCCGGTATGGCCCTTGCCGCACGTCTTTTCATACCCTCGGAACAGGTGATCGAAGAGCTAGCTAAATACGACACGTGCATCCTTGCGGATGCGGTGGAACGGCTCGGACTTCGACTGCACAATCGTGGGTTCACCCAACCTGGTCTTCGCCTTTTCGGCAAGTCCCCGAGCAGTGCTCTGGTGGGCTACGCAGTCACCGCACGAATCCGCACGGCGGAACCGCCTATCACGGGACGCACCTTTTTCAAACACACAGACTGGTGGGAATCTATTCGCCAGGCGCCGGCACCGCGCATTGTGGTGATTGAGGACGTGGACCATCACCCAGGCGCGGGAGCCTCCATGGGAATGATCGCCGCGGCCCTTTTCAAGAGCCTGGATTGCCGTGCAGCTATTACAAATGGCTCCGTGCGCGATGCCAGCGCCGTGGCTGCGATGGACTTCACTTTCCTTGCGGATCAGCTCTCGCCTTCACATGCCTACGCGCATCTGGTTGCTCACAGCTGCCCGGTCGAAATCCACGGCCTGACGATCCAGCCGGGCGATCTGCTTGCGGCAGATGAGCACGGCGTCGTATCGATCCCCGCGGACGCGGTATCGAAGGTCCGCGAACTGGCTGAGGAGCTACGCAAGAGCAAAGAACATTTCGTGGCCTTCTGCCAGCCCGAATCGTTCTCAATCGAGGCCATGGATAACGAACTCAGGAACCTTCAATTGTGAAGAAGCCCTATCTGCTACTGAGGGACTCGCGCAAGACTGGTCGCGGGATAGCGCCCCTGGCGCTTCTTGGCGTCATCGCGCTCGCCGGCTGTGGGTCGCGGGAGAAAGCGGCTGGGCCGGCCGAAGCCGCTGAAATCCCCACGGTCGCGGTGGCCAAAGTCACGCACGAGGACCTGGCTCACGACATTGTGCTGACCGCGGAATTCAAGCCCTATCAGGAAGTCGATGTCATGGCGAAGGTGTCGGGCTATGTGAAGTCGATCAACGTGGACCTCGGGGATCACGTGAAGCAGGGGCAGGTGCTGGCGACACTTGAGATCCCGGAAATGTCCGACGATCTGAATGCGGCCCGCGCATCGGTATCGAGGAGCGAATCCCAGACGGCGCAGGCCCGGGACGAAGTCGCACGGGCGGAAGCGAGCCGCTCTATCGCGCAACTTTCCTTCAGCCGCCTGGACAAGGTGATGAAGAGCCGCCCCGGCCTGCTCGCACAGCAGGAGGTTGACGACGCGCAGGCCAAAGCGACTGGCGCCGACGCGCAGGTGAGCGCCGCAAAAAGCAGCCTCGCCGCTACCGAGCAACAAGTGACGGTATCGAAGGCGCAGCTCGCCCGGGCGCAGACGCTGTTCGATTACGCCCGGGTCACCGCGCCGTTTGCAGGAACGATTACGAAGCGCTTTGCCGACACGGGCTCGATGATTCAGGCGGGCACGGCGTCCCAGACGCAGGCGATGCCGCTTGTGAGGCTTTCACAAAATACGCTGCTCCGTCTCATTCTTCCGGTGCCTGAATCGGCCGTACCGACGGTACATCCGGGCCAGGACGTGGACGTCCATGTGCCCACGCTGAAGCGTACGTTTCGCGGGCGTGTCGTGCGTGCCGCCAACAAACTTTCCGTGGACACGAGAACGATGGACACCGAAGTCGATGTCGCCAACGCCGATCAGTTAATCATTCCGGGGATGTATGCCGAAGTGGATCTGACACTGCAGCATGCGAACGCTGTCCTGGCGGTTCCCACCACTGCTGTGGATCACGACGATACGTCGACAAGGGTCATGGTTGTAACTCCCGGTGGAACGCTGGAACCGCGGACGGTGGCGGTGGGTCTCGAAACCGCCGACCGGGTGGAAGTGAAATCCGGCCTCGCGGATGGCGACTTGGTGGTTATCGGCAGCCGCTCGGGGCTGCAGGCGGGCCAAAGGGTGAGGCCCAAGCTCACGCTGGTCAGCGCCGAAAAATAATCATGTCGAGATTCGCAATCAAGAATCCGTATTTCATTGTGGTCATCTGTCTGGCGATCGTGGTCGTCGGGATCACGAGCCTGCTGCGAATGCCGGTGGACATGTTTCCCTCCATCAACATTCCCGTTGTGGTCGTGGCAACCTTCTACTCCGGCATGCCGCCCGAGCAGATCGAAACGGATATCACGAGCCGCTTTGAACGGTTCTTCACGCTGGGCAGCGGGATCGAGCATATCGAATCGCGCTCGCTGCCAGGGGTGAGTGTCATCAAGGTTTACTTTCAGCCCGGCACGAATGCGGATTCGGCTGTGACGACGATATCGAATCTTGCCATGGCGCAGTTGCGGCGTCTTCCGCCTGGCACGCTGCCGCCCATCGTGCTGAAGTTCGACGCTTCAAGTCTTCCGGTGTGTCTGATTACATTGAAAGGCGAAGGGCTCAATGAAACGCAACTGCGCGACCTCGCGCAGTTTCAGGTGCGCAACCAGATTGCAGGCGTGGCGGGCGCATCCGTCCCGCAGCCGTTCGGCGGCAAATACCGGCAGATCATGGTTTACGCCGACCCATTCAAGATGGAGGCGCATCAGCTCAGCCTTATGGATGTGGTCAGAGCCGTGAACGAATCGAATCTGATTCTGCCCGCGGGCGACGTGCAGATCGGAGGGCTCGATTACAGCGTCTACACCAACAGCCAACTGCGCACCATTGGCGAAATCAATCAACTGCCGATCAAGACCGTGGGCGAAAACCCGGTGCGCATCTCAGATATCGGAATCGCCAAAGATTCCTCACTGAATCAGGTCAATGTGGTTCGTGTGGATGGTCAGAAATCCGTCTACGTACCGGTGCTCAAGCAGGGCGGCGACACGAACACGATTGCGGTCGTCGACGGCGTGCGGGAGGCGCTGCCGAAGCTGTTCGACGTGCCGAAGCAGCTTGTCACAAAGGTGGTCTTCGACCAGTCGAAGTTCGTTAAGACAGCCATTGAAACACTGCTGCATGAAGGTGGCATCGGGCTGCTTTTAACATCGCTGCTGATTTTGATCTTTTTGGGCAGCATGCGCGCCACGGTGGCGGTGTTTTTCTCGATTCCTCTTTCGGCGCTGGCATCATTCATCGCGCTCGCGATGGGCGGCAGTTCGGTGAACAGCATGGTGCTGGGCGGCTTTGCGCTGGCCTTTTCGCGTCTGATCGATAACTCCGTGGTGGTTCTCGAAAATATTTACCGTCACCTCGAACTTGGGGAATCGCCGGAAGAGGCGGCGGAAAAGGGTGGGCGCGAGGTCGCGCTCCCTGTGCTCGCGGCCACGCTTACGACGGTGGTGGTCTTTTTCCCGGTGACATTCCTTTACGGCGTCAGTAAGTTTCTGTTCTCGGCACTCGCCCTTGCGGTGGTTCTGTCGCTGTTCGCGTCGTTTGCGGTCGCGTTAACGGTCGTGCCCCTGTTTTGTGCGCGTTTCATCAAAGCGCCGGCGCACCACGGCACGCCATCGTCAGAAGAGTCGGTCGAGATACGCAAGGAAAACCGCAGCTGGTGGAAATTTGGCGAACGCTTCAATGTATGGTTCAACGATCGCTTCGAATCCTTTCTTCGTCTCTATGACCTCGTGGTAGGCGGGGTGCTGCGCGTGCCGGCGCTGACGCTTGGCGTCTTCGGGATCGTCTTTGCGGGAAGTCTTCTGCTCTTTCCGCTGCTCGGGATGTCTTTCTTTCCGCGAACCGATGCGGGCCAGTTTGTGATCAACATCAAGGCGCCCACGGGCACTCGCCTGAAAGTCACGGAAAGCGAGATCGCCAAAGTGGAGACACTGATCCGCAGGGAAGTTCAGCCCTCGGACCTTGGCATGATCGTCTCGAACATCGGCGTCACACCCGGTTTTTCGTCGATTTACACCACCAACTCCGCCATGCATACGGCGTTTGTGCAGGTCAGTCTGAACGACGATCACGTCATCGGCAGCTATGAATACATGTCCCGGCTCAAGCAGCGGATTGCGCGCGAGCTGCCCGAACTGCGCGCTTACTTTCAATCGGGTGGTCTTGTCGACGCGGTGCTCAATATGGGTCTGCCCGCGCCCATCGATGTTCAGGTGGCCGGATCCGACATGCGGAAGGGGTATGCCACGGCGGTCAGCCTCGCGGCCAGGATCAAAGCAATTCCCGACGTGGCTGATGTCTACATCCCGCAGGATATCGACTATCCGGCTTTGCAGCTAAATGTCGACCGTACTCGCGCCGGCGAAATGAAGCTCGGCCAGCGGGAGGTTGTCAGCAACGTCATTACGGCCCTGATGTCGAATCAAATGATTGCGCCCAGTTACTGGATCGACCCAAAAACGGGCAACGATTACATGCTGACGGTGCAATATCCGGAGTCGCAGATTAAGTCGCTGAGCGATTTGCAATCGATTCCGCTGCGCGGTACCGGGGAGAAGAGTTCCACGCGCCTCGACATGATCAGCAATATTCAGCGGATCAATTCGCCGACAGAGGTGGATCACTACCAACTACGCCGCACGACAGACATCTATGTGCGGCCGTTGAACGAAGACCTGGCGCGTATCGCCAATTCGATCGACGGAATCATTGCGCAGACCACGGTGCCGGCAGGATTGCGGGTCACGCTCCGCGGCACGGTGCAGGGCATGCGGCAATCGTTCCAGAGCTTTGCCATCGGCCTGATTCTGTCGGTGGTGCTGCTTTACCTGATCCTTGTCGCGCAGTTCCGCTCGTTTGTGGATCCGTTCATCATTCTACTGGCGGTGCCGCCCGGGATCACAGGCGTGATGCTGACGCTGGTTCTGACCGGCACCACGCTCAATGTGATGTCGCTGATGGGCGTCGTGATGCTGGTGGGCATCGCGGTTTCGAACAGCATTCTCATCGTTGAGTTCACGCATCATTTGCGGGAGGAAGGGCTTGGCGTTCGTGAAGCGGTGACCACCGCGTGCCGCGTGCGGCTGCGGCCGGTCCTGATGACTTCGCTCGCGACTATTATCGGGTTGATGCCGATGGCGCTGAAACTGGGCGCGGGCAGCGAGTCCTATGCGCCGCTGGCGCGGGCGATTCTCGGCGGGCTCAGCGTGTCGGTTGTGCTCACGGTGTTTCTGGTTCCGGCAGCTTACTATTTGGTGTACCGGGAGCGTCATGCGTAGACCGGTACGGCTCGCGGCATTGCTCGCGATCTGTTTGCCTGCGGCGGCTCAACAGGCTCCATTGCCTCTAAGCCTGGCCGAGGCCGAGAAGCTTGCGATCAAAAATAATCCCGCATTGGCGGCTGCGCAACTCACGGCGCGCGCCGTTGCGGAGGGCCCTGCGGAAGCTCGGTCGGCCATGCTGCCCAATGCCTTCGGAAGCGTCACTGCGGTGGGTGCGGATGACGGATCGCGCATTGCGGCAGGCGCGCTGAATAATCCGGTACTCTATAGCCGCGTGGGCAGCGGCGTCACTGTCAGCCAATTGGTCACGGACTTTGGGCGGACTTCGAATCTTGTACAATCCGCGCGTTTTCGCGCCGATGCCGAATCGCAATACGCTCAAAGCGTGGACGCCGGCATCGTCATCCAGACCGATCGCGCTTACTACGCGATCCTGCGGGCGCAGTCCGTGCTGACGGTTTCGCAGCAGACTGTGGCGGCGCGCCAGTTACTTTCCGATCAGGTGACCGAACTCGCGCAGAACAAGCTGAAGTCTCAGCTCGATGTCAGCTTTGCGAACGTCAATCTGGCGCAGGCGAGGATTCAACTCTCAGCGGCGAACAACGACCTGATGTCAGCCAACGCGACCCTTGCATCTCTCGTGGGCCTTTCCGGTCAGCGGGCCTTTGTGCTGACCGATGAGGCAATGCCGGGCGCTCAAGACGCGAGCGACGACTCATACGTTCAGCAGGCGATACAGAAGCGTCCCGAGCTGGCGCAACTGCGCCTCCAGATCGGCGCAGCCGAAAGCACACTGCAGGCGGAGAAGGATCTTTCGCATCCTTCTCTGTCGGTGGTGGCAACGGCGGGCTTCGCAGCTGCGGGCGCGCCGCAGGTCCCTGGCCGCTATGGCGCAGTGGGCGTAAATCTGAGCATACCCATATTCAACGGAGGTCTGTTCAAGGCCCGCCGCACGGAGGCAGAACTGCGCCTCGAAGCCACGCGGCGGAGCCTCGACGACCTGCAGAACCGCGTGATTCGCGATGTCAGGGTGGCGTGGCTCGACG
>JBDUBZ010000182.1:0-8146 GCA_040003745.1 Terriglobia bacterium | reverse complement strand
GCCGCTGGCGGTGCCGTTCGGCATTCTGTCGCTGCTCATTGCAGGTCAGACGGTCAACATTTTCTCCGGCCTCGGCCTACTGCTCTTATTCGGCATCGTGAAGAAGAACGCCATTCTGCAGATCGATCACACCAACGGTCTGCGCAGGGCGGGGCTATTGCGCTATGACGCCATCATTCAGGCCAATCGGGACCGCTTGCGTCCTATCCTCATGACCACCATCGCGCTCGTCGCCGGTATGATGCCGCTAGTGCTGTCGAACGGCACCGGCTCCGCCACTAACCGCTCCATCGGCGTCCTCGTTGTGGGCGGACAATCGCTCTGTCTGCTGCTGACTCTACTGGCCGTGCCGGTCTTTTATTCTTACTTCGAGGACATTCAGGAGAGCACGGTTTTTGCCCGTCTTCGCCATTCTCTTTCGAGCCGCTTTCGCAAGGCGGCGGTCGTGACATCCTTATTGGTTCTCTGCGCCGTGGCGCTTCCGGCGCAGCGTATCGGCATCGTGGGCGACCAGAAAATCACGCTGAACGAAGTGATTGAGCGAGTGCTGGCCAATGACAAAGACCTCGCGGTCTCGCGCATTCTTAAGGATGAGGCAATCCTCAACCTGAAAGGCGCGCATGGCTACTTCGACCCGCGCGTTGGTTTCACGGGACATGAGCTGCGGACCGTTTCGCCCGTCAGTTCCTCGCTGGGCGGCGCTACCAACGGCAAGCTCTCCACGAAAGAGCTTCTCGCCGATCCTTCGATCAGTGGTTCCTCGCCCTTTCTTGGCACGGCCTACAAGTTCGATTTCTCTTCCGCCCGCCAGAGGAGCGACAGCACCTTTCTAACACTGAATCCGACGTTTCCTTCGTCGCTCAACCTCAACCTCACGCAGCCACTCTGGCGCGGTCTTTTCTACGACGACAATCGCCATCGCGTCGAAGTCGCGAAAGCGAATACCCGTTTCACCGATGAACAATTTCGTCAGCGCGTCATTGAAGTAGTTACTCAGGCCGTGCAGGCTTACTGGGAGCTCGGCTTCGCCTATCGCAATCTCGATGTGCAGCTTGAAGCGGTTCATCTGGCCGAGCAGCAGGATGCCAGCAACCGCCGTCAGGTTGAACAGGGCTTACTGGCGCCTGTCGATGTCGTACAGACCCAGACCCAGATCGCAACCTTTCAGCAAAACGTTTTCTCCGGGCAGACCGCGCTGACGAATGCCGAAAACGCGCTGAAGGCCCTGATGCTGACGGATCGCAACGACCTCATGTGGGGAGCTGCGCTCATACCCGAGGAACATCCCGGCGCCACGCCGCCGCTCCCGTCCGTTCAGGACGCGCTCGCGCAGGCCCTCGCTTCCCGGCCGGAATTAAAGCAAAGCGCCATCTCAGTCGGTATCAATGGGCAGGATGCGCGCCTCGCACGCGAGCTGGCCAGGCCGCAGATCGATGCTTTTGCGACGCTCAGCGTGAATGGTCTTGCCGGGCATCCCGTTCCACAGTCGGGATCGAATCCTTTCGCGTCGGCCTTCGTCCCGCTGATCGCGCAGCTCAACGCGCTTTCGACATCCGCGGGCATTCCCGGTCTTCCACCCATCGCCTTCGGCGGCGGATCCATTCCTCCCGACTTCATTGGCGGCTACAGCCAGTCGCTGAACACTCTGACCAGTGGTCATTTCACCAGTGCGCTCATTGGCGTGAATATCTCAATCCCCATCCGGAATCGCACCGCGGTCGCTGCCGCCGAAGTCTCCGCGGCGGAAGGCCGCCGTCTCAAGGTCCAGCAGCAGCAGATCGAGATGGCTATTGAGCAGGACGTGCGCAACGCCCTGCAGCTATCGAGCTCCGCGCAATCCCGGCTTGATGCCGCTGTTTCCGCGCGCACCTACGCTGAACAGCAGTACGCGAGCGAGCAGCGGCAGTTTCAGGCCGGCACTTCGACCGTATTTCTTGTTCTGCAGCGGCAGACGGATTTAGTTGCCGCCCGCACCCGTGAGGTCCGCGCCGAAGCCGATCTCGGTGAAGCCACTGCCAATCTCGATCGTGCGCTTGCCCGCACGCTGACCGCCCGGAGCATCCAGCTGAAGTAGCTTCTTCGAGATGGACTGGTGTTGTCGCCCACACCAGCCGCCTTCAGGACTTCAAATTAGCCGAGCAGGTCGTTCAGGATAGCGATGGGCGCCTCGGGCGAGCTGGGTGTGTGTACCACTGCGGACACTGCAGCTTCGAGCATCATGGCGTCGAGCATCACCCGTGCGTCGGCATCGTCCGCCGGAATCAGTTGCGTTCCCCGCACACGCTCCAGATACCCCTTGAGGAAGGCTGCCGCCGCCCATCGATACCAGAACAGTTCAAGGGCGGTATCGGGCTGTCCTAAAGTTCCCGGAACCATGCCAGCGCGCGCCGCGAGCGAGGCCTGCCGCAGGGAAAGCAGCATGCCTGCCGCATCACGCAGGCCCGAGCGCTTAATCGCACGCTGGCTGATGCTGCGCCAGGGATTCCCTTCCAGATCGATGATCACCATGTCCCTGCCCGTGAACAGCACCTGATCGAGCTTGTACTCGCCGTGTATCCGGATGCGTTCGCACTCTATGTGCCGATCGCGGAAAGACCGGAGCTTGGCGCGCACCGCAGCCTCATCCGGAACCGCGGCGGAAGTGCGCCGCAGGATCTCGAACGCCCGTCCGATTTCCGAGAGAATAGCATGATAGAGGCTCAGCCGGAAGAAATCGGAATACGTCTCCGGAGCGAGCGCCGGATCGAGCCGGTTGCCCGACAAAGCCAGATGCAGGTCGCCGGTGCGCTCGCCGAGCAGGCGCAGCGTCTCGCGATAAGTGCCCATCCAGTGTACGGCGAGCGGCGGCGGCTCGAGCGCCGCGAGTGCGAACAGATGCTCGCCCGCGTGCGCAGTCAGATCGGCCGGCGAATTCTGCCGGTCGAACTGCGCTTCTTCGAAAAAATCGGCCAGCGCGTCGAGCGCCAGCTGCCACATGCTCGCTTCATTGTGCACATAGGTATGGAGCACTCCAATGGTCATTGGTGCTTCCGGCGGCGCACGGTATTCCAGGTAGCCGGCCAGCGGGGCCGTCCCTTTGAACTTCGCCTGCTCCGTCAGATAGCGGCCCAGCTCCACCTCAGGGTGCGAACCGCTGTCCAGTTTGCGGAAGAGCTTCAGCACGTAAGAATGGCCGATGACGAAGGCGTTGTTCGCCTGGTCGGTGCGCAGCAGAATAGCCTCTTCGCGGCTGTCCGCCTCCGGCTGTACGAAGACCGGAGTGCGCACCGGGGCCAGTTCACCGCGCTCGCCCCGCAGTCGCTTCTTGCGCAACAGTGCATTGTAAAGGCCGGCGGCGAAGCCCTTGTCCCACAACGCGCTGTAAAGGATGCCCTCGTCGCCCGAGGGAATGCGCAGACGGATGGTCACCGCTTCCGGCGACTGTTCGCGTACTTTGGCAGCCTCGTCGCCAAACGCCAGCGCGGCCAGCAGGGCATACGTTTCCCGCTCATCGTTGTCGAAGACCACATCCGTGATCAGAAGCCAGGCACTGGTCTCGGGAACCGCGATGGTGTCGCGCAGGATCACCTTCACCAGCCGCCTCCCGTTGGTGCGGAACCACTTTCGCGAGACCAGAAAATCGGGCAGGAATGCTTCTACATGTCTGCGCGACTCGCCTTCGAACAAGCGATCCCACGCCGTGATTTCAATCGTGCCCGTCGAATCGGTGGGGGTGACGCCATCGGAGATCGCTTCGGTAGGCGGACGACGCATCTCCAGACGGAACCAGTAAATCTCATAGGGACCGAAGAGCATAAGGTAGGGCAAGTCGCCCACCGGCGGGAGTTCGCTCTTGCCGAACATCTCGATCGGCGTCCGGCCCTGCGCTTCGGACAGGTCGAGCGAAGCCGCCTGTACGAAGCGCGAGAGGTTCGCCACCACCAGCACCATCTCGTCCTCGAACCTGCGGTAGAAGGCGATCACGCGCCGGTTCTCGGGCTGAATGAATTCGAGTGTGCCGCGACCGAAAGCTTTTACCTGCCGTCGCATCGCGATCAGGCGTTTGGTCCACCAGAGCAGGGAATGCGAGTTCGCCTGCTGGATCTCCACATTGACCGCTTCATAGTGATATTCGGGGTCGATGTTGATGGGCAGATACAGACTCTGCGGATTGGCGCGCGAGAAGCCCGCATTGCGATCGGCGCTCCACTGCATGGGTGTGCGCACACCATTGCGGTCGCCCAGATAAACGTTATCTCCCATGCCGATTTCGTCGCCGTAGTAGAGGACGGGCGTTCCCGGCAGCGAGAACAGAAGAGCCGTCATGAGTTCTATGCGGCGCCGGTCGTTTTCAAGCAGAGGCGCGAGACGGCGGCGGATGCCGAGGTTGAGACGCATGCGCGGATCCTGCGCGTAAACCCGGTACATGTAGTCGCGTTCTTCATCCGTCACCATTTCGAGCGTGAGCTCGTCGTGATTGCGCAGGAACAGCGCCCACTGACAGTTCTCCGGAATGGGCGGAGTCTGCCTCATGATCTCCACGATGGGAAAACGGTCTTCCATGCGAATCGCCGTGAAGAGGCGAGGCATGAGCGGGAAGTGGAACGACATGTTGCATTCGTTGCCGGTCGGGCCAAAGTAAGTAATAGCGTCTTCGGGCCAGAGATTGGCTTCCCCCAGCAGCATGCGATTGTGATAGCGGCTGTCGATGTGCGCGCGCAGTTCCTGCAGATAGGCGTGGGTCTCCGGCAGGTTGTCGCAGTTGGTGCCTTCGCGTTCGAAGATATAAGTGATGGCGTCCAGACGGAAGCCGTCGACGCCCTGATCAAGCCAGAAGTCGACCACGCGCGTCATGGCGCGGCGGACCAGTGGGTTGTCGTAGTTCAGATCGGGCTGGTGGTCGAAGAAGCGATGCCAGTAGTGAGCCTTGGCAACGGGATCCCACGTCCAGTTGGACGTGTGGAAGTCCTTGAAGATCACGCGGGCTTCTTTGTATTTTTCGGGTGTGTCGCTCCAGACGTAGAAATCGCGCCAGCGCGAACCCGGCGCGGCGCGGCGGGACCGCTGAAACCAGGGGTGCTGGTCGGATGTGTGGTTTAAAACCAGCTCGGTGATGACGCGAATATCCCGCCGGTGAGCCTCTTTAAGGAAGGCCTGGAAATCCTTCAGGTCTCCATACGCGGGGTGGATGGATGTGTAGCCCGATATGTCATAACCATCGTCACGCCACGGCGAAGGGTAGAAGGGAAGCAGCCAGATTGCCGTGACACCCAGGTCCTGTATGTAATCGAGACGCTCGATGAGCCCGCGAAAATCCCCCCGCCCGTCGGCGTTCGCGTCCTGGAACGCCCGGACATGCACCTCGTAGATGATTGCGTCTTTGTACCAGAGAGGGTCGTCGATCATGCCTTCACTTGTAGCTTAGAGCGTATTTCTAATCTGGATCCGCCATCGTTGGGAGTGGTCCGTACATTTCTGGCGCTCTCAGCCACCGCCAGCGGACACGAGGGATATCTCCGGCGCGCGGGCGACCCGGTGCTGGGCGCGGTGACTAAACCTTGGTCCCCTTGAGAGCGGAGCTTACGGCCGTGTTCATCATGTTCTCGGCGAGGGAGTGAGTCGCGTCGTTGAGAGCGTCGATGGCGGCGCGAATGACGTTGTGGTCGTCCGAGTTCTTTGCCACATGCAACTGGTTGATCGCGTCCGCAATCAGCCGCCGCTCTTCCTGGCTTAAAGCCGCCCAGGCATCGCTGCGCTTCGCTTTGTCGGTAGCGGCGAGAATCGCATCGGCGTCCACGCGGGCGCCTGCCACTTGGGCAGCTTGAAAGTCCTCCTCGGCATGATCGATGGAAGCTTCGATCATGGCTTCGACCTGTTCGTCGGTGAGGCCGTAGGAAGGTTTGACGTCCATCGACTGCTCTTTGCCGGTGCGGCCGTCGCGGGCGGTCACGTTCAGAATGCCGTTGGCATCGATCAGAAAGCGCACTTCGATGCGGGCGAAGCCGGCGGGCATGGGGTCGATGCCTTTGAGGTCGAAGCGGGCCAGGCTGCGATTGTCTTTCGCGAGCTCGCGCTCGCCCTGGACCACGTGGATGAGAACGTTCGACTGCCCATCGACACCGGTTGTGAACGTCTCTCCGGCGCTGGCGGGAATGGTTGAGTTGCGATGAATGATCTTCGAGACCACTCCGCCATAGGTCTCGATGCCGAGCGAGAGCGGCGTGACATCGAGCAGAAGCTGGTTTTCGACAGTGCCGGCGAGGATGCCAGCCTGCACGGCAGCGCCGAGCGCCACCACTTCATCGGGATTCAGTTCAGTGTGCGGACGAGCGCGGAACAGCACTTCGACGGCGCTGCGCACCAGTGGAATGCGGGTTGATCCACCCACGAGAACCACTTCGTCGATCTGTTCCTGCGTGACGTTCGCATCGCGCATGCAATTGCGGCAGGGTCCAAGCGTGCGATCAACAATTTCGCGGATCAGGCCGTCGAAAAGCTCGCGCGAGATCTCACGAGCGTAATGGCGGCCGCGCCAGGTGAACTCTATGGTTGCGGCGGGAGCGAACGAGAGCGCCTCTTTGGCGCGGATCACATCCTGACGCAAAGTCTGCACGGCTTCGGGCGTGTGCGACAGATCTTCGCCCCATTCCGACTGTAGATCTTCGAGCGCGATGCGGAGCAGCAGATTATCGATGTCGTCCCCGCCCAGATGCGTATCGCCATTGGTGGCCAGTACTTCGAAGATGCCGTCGTGCAGGCGAAGAATCGAGATATCGAAGGTGCCGCCACCCAGATCGTAGACGGCGATGACGCCTTCCTTCCGCTTGTCGAGACCGTAGGCCAGCGCGGCGGCGGTAGGCTCATTGACGAGCCGCAGAACGTCAAGGCCGGCGATGCGGCCGGCGTCGCGCGTCGCCTGACGCTGGGCATCGTTGAAGTAGGCGGGCACCGTGATGACGGCCTTCCGGACCGGGCTCCCGAGTGCCTCTTCGGCATTCTTTTTCAATTGCCGCAGAATAAAGGCGGAAATCTCCGGCGGCGTGAACGCCCGGTCGCCCAACTGAACCTGAATGACCGATTCGCTTCCCGGGGCGATGTGAAATGGGAAGAGCTTCAGCTCATCCTGAACGTCATCAATTCCCCGCCCCATCAGGCGCTTGACGGAATAGATCGTGCGGTTCGGGTGTTCGATGAGCTCGGCGCGCGCGGCGCTCCCGACCACCGGTTCTCCAGAAGGCGGCATCGACACGATGCTCGGAACAACGCCGCCCAGTACCTCGGGCGTGCCCGCATTCATCCAGGCGATGAGGCTGTTTGTCGTGCCGAGATCTATGCCGACGACCGGCGCGTCCTGATTGTCAAACTCGATCTGGAACATTCGCTTTTTCGATGAGATTCGTGATGTATTTGCGGCGGTTCAGCAGGGCTCGCAGTTCCGTCAACGTACCGCGGTCGTGTGCCGCATCCCACACCGCGAAAAGAGCCTGAATCTCGCCGTCGATCTCCGCGCGCATGGCTTCAAAGCGCGGCAGGACGCTGGTATCGCCCGATTCCTCGAGCGCCATGTTGAGCTCGAAGACTTCTTCCAGCAATTCCGGCGGAACGTCCTTCGAGCCCTGCTCCCCGATATCGAAGCCTTCGAGCTTCAGAAGATACATAGCGCGCTTAACGGGATCCCGCAGGGTCCTGTAGGCGTTGTTCAGGATCGCGGTGGTCTCTTCGGCACTATCACGTTCGTCCTTTGGAGCGCGCGCGAACCGATCCGGATGCAGTTCGCGGCTGAAAGCGTAGAAACGCTTCTCGAGATCCGCCGGATCGATGGCAAGCGAGCGCGGCAGTTCGAAGAACTCAAAGTAATCGGCGGTGAGCGATTTCATCAGGCCGCGAATGACGTTCCGCAGCCGCAGTTCTTCTTCGCGTTCGGATTTTCAAAGACGAATCCGGACTGCATCAAAGACTCTTTGTAATCGAGAGTCAGACCGTGCAGATAGAGGATGCTTTTGGGATCCACGTAAACCTGTACGCCATCGAAATCGAACACCTTATCATTGGCGCGCGGTTTGGTATCGAACTTGAACTGATAGCTGAGGCCCGAACATCCGCCGCCGAGCACCCCCAGACGCAGACCACCTTCGACGCCCATCTTCTCGAACGTCTGCCGAATCTT
>JBDUBZ010000181.1:0-8166 GCA_040003745.1 Terriglobia bacterium | reverse complement strand
TGCAATTCCCATCAGAGGCTCAATCGCCGAACATGCCGTAGGAATACCAGCCGCCAGGGCCTCGGCGACGGGCATACCGAATCCCTCGAAGAGGCTGGGGTAAATAAATCCGCGCGCCGACGCATACAGGCTGTAAAGCTCTTCGCGGGGAATCCACCCCGTGAACGTTACACTGTCCCGAAGATTCAGCCGATCGCGCAACTGCTCCAGCTTCATCGCCGCAAACCCACGCGCTCCGGCCAGCACCAGTCGATAATCGGGATGCCGCTGGTGAAATACGGCGAACGCTTCGAGCAGCCGGTCCAGGTTCTTGTGCGGGTGCAGGGTTGACACGGCGAGCAGCATCCTTCCGGCGGATCTCTCGTGTGCATTCAGGTCGAAAAGCGTTGGATCGACACCGTGAGGAGCCACCGCGATGCGGCCGGCCGGAACGCCGTAGAGTCTCACGAGATCTTCTGAAGTTTTAGTGCTGAACGTCAGAATCCTGCTTGAGCGGCTCACCGCGGCCCACACCAGAAGATTCCAGAAGGGGAGATCGAGGCGCCGAAAAAATTCGGGGTGAATCTTGTGTTGCAGATCGTGAACGGCAGTCACCATGGGGACCGGGCAGAGCGGAGTTGAACACAACAGCGGAGCTGTAAACCCCGCGTTCAATAGCACGTCGACCTTGTAACGTCTGGCAAGGACGGGCAGAACCGTCTGCTCGTAAACAATACGCGCGGGCCGGAAAGCGGCGCTAACCCCGCAATGCACCTCGATTACCGAGTCGGTAGGGGTGTCCAGGAGACTGCTGGTCTCGCGATTGAGGAAGACGACAAATTCGTTTGAGGGAGACAACAGGACAAGAGCGGGAAGAATGCTGCGCAGATAAATTTCGGTGCCGCCAACCCTGCCCGGCAGGAGGTATAGTGCGTTAATTCCGATTCTCATTCGTGAGCGCGGCGATGTTCTCGCGAGCGATCTTGTTCGATGGATCGATCGCCAGCGCGGCGTTAAGGTCGCGCGCCGCCCCGGCTTCATCCCCGGTGGACTTCAGCGCGACACCGCGCAAAGCATACGACTGCGCATCTCGCGGGTTTAGCCGAATGGCCTCGGTGAAATCCGTTAAAGCTTCGCCCACCTGCCCGGCCCGTCCCGCAAGAATACCCAATTCGTTGTATATATTCGAGGTCGGCTTTAAACGCACGGCCGCGAGCAACGCCTCTCTTGCCGCGTCGGCCTGCCCCAGGCATTCGAGTGCGGAGGCCTTATTGACCATCGCCTCCGCCTTGATCATGGGGTCCGCTTCCGGCCGCTGCGGAAGCGAGGCAACCAGATCGTTCTCATGTACCGCCTCACTGCATCGCCCGCGTTCCAGCAACGCGAGGCCGAGGCCCATATGGCCCCGCACATTCTGCGGCGACTTCGCCACAACGTCCCCCCAGAACGCAAGATCGCTTGACCAAACCGCGCTCCTGTGAAAGGTCAGCCCCCCCGCTATCACCGCGAGCACAATGGAAACCGTCCAGATCCTGGCGGGAGCAAGCTTCCAGTGATCGAGAATTCCCGCGGTCGCGAGCAGAAGCCCGAAAATGGGAAGATACATCCGCCGTTCGGCGAATGCGTCGATCACGGGAACGAACGACGATGTCGGTGCCAGTAGTCCAAGAAACAAGATCAGCCCATACCCAGCCAGAGGGTGCAGTTTCCTCGAAGCCACCACCGCGATCACGCCGCCCGCCAGCGCCAGTCCCCAGATCGCCGCACCGTGGTCGAGCCAGCTGTGCGAGAACGCGAAATTCCAGTCGCCATTTTGCCGGATGGGGAAGATAAACAGCCCCAGATAACCGGGAATCGCACGGCACTCCGTAAGGAAATAGTGCAGCGGGGTCACTCCTGGAACGGAAAACCCGGCCGTGGCGGCTCCCGAGATAACCTGGAACGCCATCGCCGCGCCCAGCGCGCACAGGATCGCGAGGCAAGTGTAGAAGATCGCGGAGCGTCTCAGCATTTTCACCGGATCGCCGCCGTTCAGGTAGAGATCCGTCAACACAATGGCGCCTGCGACGGCCACCGCATGCTCTTTGGTCAGGATCGCCGCCCCGAGCAGCAGCAGGATCGCCAGCGTGGGACGAAGGCCGGGGGAGCCCCGTCGCTGGTCCAAAAAAACAGCGAAGGCCCCTAACGCAAAAACGCCCGAGAGAACCTCGGATCGACCGGCGATATAGGCGACCGACTCTGTTTGAAGCGGGTGCAGCAGGAATAATACCGCGACGAAAAATGCGAGCGGTTGTGTCCTTTCGGAACTCACTCCCAGACTCTGGTTGCGATTGTCGAGCAGCGCCGCGGCACAGAAGTACACCAGCGTCGCCGCGGCTGCGTGAAGCAGAATGTTGGTCGTGTGATAGAAAAACGGCGCGTTTCCGGCGATCAGGAAATCGATCCAGTAACTCAGCATCAGCACCGGCCGGACGCCGCCGACCCAAAAGGATGCCGGCATCGACCCCGCACGGGGATCGGAAAAGGGCAGATGCTTGTCGTCAAACAAGAAGGCCCCGTCAATTGAAGGGAGATAAGCGATCAGGGCCGCCACTGCCGCTATTCCGAACACCTGCCACCAGCGAAGAAGGCCGCGGGCGGGGGTGCCGGATCCCTGTGCCACCGTCTTCTTCAAAGGCGCTCACCTGGTTTTGGCGGCCCCGGTTGCGACGACTTGTTCAGTTCGTATTCCAGCATGGCAACCCGTTGAACCAGCACCGTATTATCATCCTTCAGACGCGATACGGCCAGCGACAGGCGAAACATGAGGAAAGAAAAGACGATTGTCATGAACAGCAGGAAGAATGTTTCGTCGCCGATTCCCAGCAGCGCCGCGGCCGAAGTCAGAAGACCCGGCCAGACCGCCACCACGACGATCGACCCGGCCGACAGGATCCAGATGGATGAATACTCGATCCGAATGTGCGCGCGCCTCAATGACCGAAGCACCGCCACGCCCAGAACGAGTCCAAATATGGCAACCGCCGCCCTGTATCTACTCAATCGCGAACCTGCCTTGGGGGCGGAGCCGGACCGTCGTACTTTAGTACGTTGATGAACACACCCAGAACAACGCAAGTAAGGTAGTGGAGGTGCTTCCATCCGGCGATCGACGATCGGCCGGCCTGACGCCGGAACATTGTCGTCGGGATCTCATGAAAACGGAACCGTCTGCGCTGAAGCACCGCGAGGATCTCGATTTCCGGATAGCTCAGCGGGAATACGCGCTCAAAGACGGCCAGGGCACGACGGTTCACGCCCACAAACCCCGATGTAGGATCGCGAATCGATGCGGATAAAAGCCCTCGCAGCAGCAACCTCAAAAATACGATGCCGACCCTCCGAAGAAATGAGGTGAAATGCCCGTCCGGCCCCAGATAACGAGATCCAATCACCATCTCGCAGCCGGTTTCTTCGAGCGCCTCGACGATGCGGGGAATATCCTTCGGATCGTGCTGGCCATCGGCATCGATGCGGATCACATAATCGAAGCCATGCTCAAATCCGAATTTGTATCCCGTCTGCACGCACCCGCCGAGTCCAAGGTGACACGGCAGACGTATTGTGGTCGCACCCGCGGCCGCGGCAACGGACGCAGTCGCATCTTCGGAGCAGTCGTCGATTACGATGACAGGGGCGCCAGGCACAGCTTCGCGGACACTGGCGATCACGCCGCCAACCGACAACTCCTCGTTCCACGCGGGAATTATCACCAGAAAGCGCCGGCTGCCAGGAAGCGAAAACTGCTCGATCATGTTTGTCCCGCCAGTTGACGAACCGTGATGGTGTGCGCCCTCAGCAGTGCGGCGAAGTCTGCGGGGCCTACACGCGCGCCGCGCCGGATCTCATGTCTTCGCCTGATCAGGGACGGCAGATCCCGCAGGAACGCCAGATGCGCCGAGAAGAGAATCCTGATGGCCGCCCACGGGGATATTCCCTGGACGCGCCCCGTGGCAGCCCCAGGGGACCGTTTCATTTCACGGAAGTGCATGTAGAAACGGGCCATCGATACAAAGGGCGCCTGCAGCACGAATGGGGCGGGGAAGTTATGCGCCAGCACCCGCAGCCGGTTCCGTTCCACGCAGCGAGCCTTCAACTCCGAATCACCGGCTGCCGATGCCGAATAATGATGTTCCACCACGGCCGCCGGAACATATTGGCACGACCAGCCGGCCCACCGCGCGCGCAGCCCCAGGTCTGTGTCTTCACAGTAGAGAAAGAACGTCTCGTCGAACAGCCCGATGTCGTCCAGCATGGCGCGCCGGTAGAGGGCCGCGCACGCACTCGGAAACAACACTTCCCCGGGACTGCCGAAGGTGGAAGGCTCGCTGAATCTTCCCCTCTGCTTGCTCGAGCCGTCCCTCGCTATCAGCATCCCTGCCGAATCCAGCAGGCCGGTGCCGAAGAGCCGGATCTGCGATGCGAACATGCCCGCGCCGGCGTGCTTGTCAGCGGCGCTCACCAGCGCCTCCAGCCATTCCGCGTGAGCCTCCGTATCGTCATTAAGCGTCGCAACCAGCGAACTTGAAGAGCTCCGGATGGCGTGATTCACGGCGACTCCGAATCCAGCGTTCGACCGCATGTCGACGATATGGACGGGCAGCGGAGCCCTCTCGTCGGTCGCTCTTCCACAGCCGCTGTTATCGAGAATAATGACCTCGAAATCCGTAAACGTCTGGCGTGCAAGTGACCCGAGACATTTGGACAGAAGCCTGCCCGCATGCAAAGTCGGTATGGCGATTGTGACCCTTGGCATTTGAGCGTGCTGTCCGTTCAAAGGCAGGATTCCGATGGGAGGTCTCCCGGATTTCCAGTTTCAAAGTCTTTGCCGGACTCAATTCGGCGGCGCTGGAATCGCTGATATCTTAGCCCCATTTGATCGTCATTTCCCTGGGAAACAACTATCATGTCAGGTCTGTTAAGACGGCCCGGAGTGCACGGCCGGCGCAGGAAGGGCGCGCCGCTGAATGAGCGCCCCTTCCATCTTCTATTACGGTGCTGTATCCTACGGCCCGGTTGTGAAAGTTGTGTTCGAGGACGTTATCACGTTCCCCGCTATGTCCGTCGCCGTGACAATGTACAACTGATACGCGGTGTTAGCCAGAAGCGGAGCGGTTGGCGTATAGGTGGCGGTCATTCCATCTGCCGATAACGTTGCCGTACCGGGCACCGGGACACCCGTGTTCTGTTGGTAGATATAGAAATTACCCGCAAGAGACAACCGATTCAGCGGCTTATTTAAGACCAATACACCGGCGGCAGACTTCGATACGCCTGTCGTCCCGGCTGCCGGGGTAGCCAATACCACAGCCGGGGCGGCCAATACCGTACCCGCGCCGGTCGTGAAATTTACTGTTACGGTGGACGCGAGCACGTTACCGGCGACATCTGAAACACCGGTGATCGTGATCGTGTACGCTGTGTTCGGCTTGAGCAGGGAAGGCGGGATCAGCGTAAGTGTCTGGTTCCCGTTACCGAGCACAGGCGTCATGTTGAGAGGATTGCCGCCAGTTGAGACCGTTATGGCCCCGATGGTAGCGGGGTTAACCGCCGCGCTGAACAGGATCTGGACCGAAAGGTTCGTCGGAACCTGGGTATAACCATCCGGCGGATTTGTGGCGATCACTGTGGGCGGAGTGTTTACCACGGACGACGATGCGGTGAAGGCCGAACTGCCGCCGTTCAGGGAATTGCCGCTGATGTTGTGCATCAGATAGTTCCAGTAATAGCGGTAGGTGTGCGAGGCCGTGAGATTGGCGGCAGGGACAAACGTGATGACCTTTCCGCTCGGTGACAGAGCATAGGTGCCCGGCAGCGGATTCCCCGCGTTGTTGTCATAGAGCTGCAGGGAGCTGATGTTGATGGTGTTTATATCCATCACGTCGTCGGTCGTCAGTTCGATGATCGTATTCAGCGGTACGTTTGTGGCGTTAGCGGCCGGCGCCATGGCCAAAACGTTAGCTGTGGTCACATCGGCGCCGGTTAGCGTCGTAAACGTAGCTGTAGAGTTGCTGTTTACGATCAGCGCATTACCCGATGGATCCTGCAGACCGGCAGTCGCCGTCACCGTGATGACGGTGTTATCCGGGAATGTTCCATAGGGCGTGATTGTGACATCCTGCGTGGACCCAAAGCTGATCGACGACGGCGCCACAGGATTCCCGTTGGCGGTCAACTGGATTGTTCCAGCTGCTCCCGTGGATACCGTCAGCGCATTCAGCGGTTTACTGAAATGCAGAGTAACCGGAGCGTTCACGCCCACCGCGGTAGCGCCGTTGGGAGGCGTAATGGTGACGACGCTGGGTTGAGTTGTGTCTGTGACCGTACCTGTCTGAAAATAGAAAGTCTGGGTATTCGCAAGCGCCAGGCCGGTGGTGTCTTTGACGCTGGTGTTGGCCTGGTAGTAGTACCCGAAGGTCGGGTTCAGCGGCTGGACCGGGATCATTCTGATGGTGCGGTCTCCGCGCAGAGAAAGAGTGACCGGAACGCTTTGGTTGTTCTGTTGGAAGAACAGGCCCACATTGCCTGTCACCGTCGTCGCGTCGAGCGGCTTGCTGAACTGGATTTCAATGACCGGCGTAAGTGGGTTACCTGCGCCTGCGGGAATCGTCGCAGTGACCACCGGCGCTTTCGCAGTGAGATCCGGCGGAGTGGAGAACGAGCCCACATAATTAGTTGCCTGGTTGCCAAAGGTATCGAGCGCGGAACTGTTGAGAAATACCTGCAGCAGGGCGCCCTGGCTCAGGGGATTGGACGGTGTAAAAGTCAGAATCTGTCCCTTGCCGGATAGCACCGCGGTTCCCGCCAGCAGCACGCCGTTCTGAGACAACTTTATTGAGGAAGTCGTCGAAGCCTGATCCATTGCCTTACTGAGGAACAGGGTGACCGGCGAATCGAGCGGCACCTGCGTCGCTCCGTTGCCTGGCCGCTGGCCTGTGACGTACGGACGGGTCGCATCCGCAAAAGGCACGGTCGTGAACTGGCTTTGGAAAGGAGCCAGAGCATTCCCGGAAAGATCCAGCACGCCGCTGCCTATCGTAACCTGGATCGTGCTGTTCGGTGGCAGTTGGTTGGGTGACAACGTGACAGTCCGGTAGTCCGCAGAATAGGCGAGCCCGATACCGAGGCGTGTCGCCCCTGCGAAAAGCCCGAAATTATTATTGGTGACCGTAGTTGGACTGATCGACTTCGAAAAGGTGATCGATACGATTGTGTTCAGACCGACGCTGCTCGACTGATCGGATGGCGTCACTGAGGTAACTGTCGGGGCCGTCGAATCGACTGTCGCCGCCGTCTTGAAGCTGTAGCTCGTAAAGGACTGGGAGTTGTTGCCCACCAGGTCCTGAATCGAGGCGTAGTACGACGCGTAGACAAACACGGTCGACCCAGAGGGCACGGGTGCTGCCGGAGTGAACGTCACGGTTGAATCCGACGCAGTGTTAACTACCGAATAGCTGCCTGCGACCACTAAGCCGGAGGTCTGCAGGAAGACATAGAAGCTCGACGCATTGACAGACTGCGGATTGATTGGCTTGCTGTAGTTCAGTGTGATGGTCGAATTTGTAGCCACCCCGGTTGCGTTGTTGGCGGGGAGGGTCGACAGTACGATGGGCTGTACGGTGTCCGGCAGACCGGTGTTGTTCGTCGTAAAGGTGCCGGTGAATGGCGCCAGGGTATTCCCGGCCAGATCGGCAAAACCGCTTACCTTTACCGTATACGCGGTATTCGAAGCGAGATTCGCCGTAGGCTTAAAGGTAATCGTCACCAGGTCGGGTTTCAGCGTCGCGGTTCCGGCGACGGCCACATTGCCGTTGGTTGTCGCCAGCGTGACGGCCGTATTGGCGTTGAACGTAATAGGGCTGATCGCCTTACTGGCGTAGAACTGCAGCGTCACGTTTATGGCCGTGGCGCCGCCGCTCGGCGGGCTCATGGCGCTGATCACCGGGGGGGTGGTATCGCTGCCCAGGCCGGTATAGAAACAGGTAGCGGCGTATGCGGCGTTGCCCGCCAGATCATAGACTCCATAGGCATAGCCGCAGTAGTAAGTGTTGCTCTTCAGCAGGTTCGTCGGATGGAACGAAACGCTCATTCGGTCCGCCGACGGAAGAACGGATCGGCGAAGAGCCGGACGAGCAGCAGGTACAGCGC
>JBDUBZ010000180.1:0-8204 GCA_040003745.1 Terriglobia bacterium | reverse complement strand
CAAACATTTGATAGAACGTTCGTGTCAGATGCGCCGCATCGGCGAAATCGGCGGCGTGGGCTGCCTCGGCGATTGTGCGATGAAGAGAAACGGCGACCATCGCCCGGGTAAGTTTACGCCAGAGCATGTAGCGGCTGAATGGAAGGCCCACCTGTTCCCTGAAAAGGTGGGCGAACCGGCTGGGGGAAAGAAACGCCATATCGGCGGCCGTGCCCAACGCGATTCGCAGATCGTCGGATGCCCGGATTGCATTCAGCACAACAGCCAGCCGGGAGTCGAGCCCGCGCCCCGCGGGTGCGCCGGGACTCAGAGCATGAACGCAGTGGCGGATGAGCGTTCCGACTTCCATGCTCTCGAGCGGCTGTTCGATGAAGGTACGCAGCGCCATGACGGAAGCTTCCAGCCGTTGCTCCGTTACAATCGTGATTTTGTGAGCGAGCGCCGTTCGAAGCCATGTCCCTTCCCGCGATTCCGGGTCCACAAACAGCATCGCCCCCATGGCGCCGTTGCAATTGAATGAGTGCGTTACGTCCTGCTGCACGATAATTCCGCGCGCGTAACGCCAATCGTCGCCGTCCCCCTGGATGGCCACTGTCCCGTCGAGTGCCATCACAACCTGAATGGCGTGGTGTGCATGTGCCGGCACGACACCCTCGGCCTGAGCCACCAGCAGGAATCCGCCCTCCCAGAGATACCAGCGAGGCACGCTCAGCCATCGATATTCACCCTCATTCATGCTCGTCTTCCGGGGCGCCCTCGGAATCCAATATATCTGCCTTGTACAAGAACTTTAACGGGAACGTTCAATCTTCCAATGCGTGAGCCGGGCTGCCTTTTGATCGTGAGCGGAGATGCACGCCACGCACAATCCTCCGATCTCTGCGAAACCGAACGAAAAGTGGCATTCACCATGAAAATCCCGTTCACGTGCCTCGCGCCCAGTCAAAACGGTCCCTGGTCTGTCTAACCCTCGCTGGTACACTGGAGATTCCACCGTCGCATTTCTCCCTTTTTCAGCCGTGATTTCAGTAAATAACTTAAGCATGCGCTACGGCGCGAAGATTCTGTTCGAAGACGTCACCACCGTTTTTCAGTCGGGACGGCGCTATGGTCTGACCGGTCCGAATGGCTCCGGCAAATCGACCTTCATGAAGATCCTGACGGGCGAGCTCGATGCCCAGAAGGGCAACGTCGTGCGGCCGAAGCGCGCGGGCGTGCTCAGTCAGGATCAGTTCGGGTTCGACCAGTATCGTGTCATCGATACGGTCATCATGGGCAACCGCTCACTATGGGCGGCACTGGAAGAGCGCGAAGCGCTTTACTCACAGCCCGAAATGACCGACGAGGATGGCATGCGCCTCGGCGAGCTCGAAGGTGTGGTCGCGGAAAACGACGGCTACTCGGCCGAGAGCGATGCCGCAATTCTGCTCGATGGTCTGGATATTCCGGAGTCGCTGCACGAACGCAAAATGAGCGAGATGCAGGGCGGCCAGAAAGTGCGCGTCTTACTTGCACAGGCGCTCTTTGGCGGACCCGATGCTCTGCTGCTCGACGAACCGACGAACCACCTCGATCTCGAATCCATCCACTGGCTGCAGGATTTTCTCAACCGCTACAACGGCACGCTCATCGTCATCTCGCATGACCGCCACTTTCTGAACAGCGTCACCACCCACACCGCCGATATCGATTACCAGACGATCATTACCTACACCGGCGGGTATGACGATATGGTGCTGGCGAAGACGCAGATCCGCTCGCGGCTCGAATCGCAGAACGCCCAGCGCGAGAAGAAAATCGAGCAGCTCAACGAATTCATCGCGCGCTTCTCGGCCGGTACGCGCTCAAGCCAGGTCACCTCGCGCAAGAAGGAAGTGGAGCGGCTCCAGACCAGCGATCTGGCGCGGTCGAACATCGCGCGCCCGTTCATCCGCTTTGAGATGAAGCGGCCTTCCGGCCGGCATGCTCTCGAAGTCAAGGGCATTTCGAAAGCTTACGGGGATCACAAGGTCGTCGACAACTTCACGGCCAGCGTGGCGCGCGGCGAAAAGGTTGGAATCCTGGGCCGCAACGGCGCCGGTAAGACCACTCTGTTGCGCTCACTTCTGGCCAATGGCCCCGCCGCCGCCGATACTCCGTTTTTAATAGATGGCGGCGTGGTCGAGTGGGGACACGAGGTCGCCATCGGATACTTCGCCGAAGATCACCGGTCGTCCATCACTCCTGGCATGACGATTCTCGACTGGCTGCAGCAGGTCGACCCTGCCGCTGGCAACGAGGAATTACGCGGACTGCTGGGTCAGATGCTTTTCCAGCGCGATGAAGCGCTGAAGCCGACCGAGGCGCTCTCTGGTGGAGAGGCCGCCCGGCTCATCTTCTGCAAGCTCATGCTGCAAAAGCCTAACGTGCTGGCGCTCGATGAGCCCACTAATCACCTCGATCTCGAATCGATCATGGCGCTGAATCTGGCGTTGCAGAAATACGAGGGAACGCTGTTCCTGGTCACGCACGATCACGATCTGCTGGAAGAGACCGCCACGCGTATCTGGCGAGTAGACCACAGCAAGACCGAAGATTTCCGCGGTGGGTACGAAGAATACCAGCTCGCCGCAGCCCCGCTCGCGCGAGCTTAATGCGCTTTTAGCGGATTCGCCGAAACCGTCCAGCCGATTTTCTCGGTCTTGTTCTGTTCTTTCAGCCAGTCGAGCAGCGGCTGGAAGTATTCGACCATCGCCGACGCGTCCACACGAGTCTCGCCGGTCATCTGCTTCATCGCATCCTGCCACGGCACAGACTGCCCCAGAGTCAGCATCGCCTTGAGCTTATCGCCCGCCTCTTTCGATCCATAAACTGAACAGCGATTCAGCGGGCCGGTATACCCCGAAGCCCGGCACATAGCCCGATAGAACTGGAACTGATAAATCCTCGCCAAAAAATAGCGGGCGTAGGGCGTATTAGCCGGAATGTGATACTTGGCCCCGGGATCGAAATCGGCCTCCGAACGATCCACCGGAGGAGCGACACCCTGGTATTTCTCACGGAGTTCCCACCAGGCTCTGTTGTAGTTAGCGGGCTTAACTTCGCCCGAAAACACCTCCCACCGCCACTTATCGATCAATAGCCCGAACGGCAGAAAAGCGACCTTATCGAGCGCGGTCCGCAGCAGAATCGGGATGTCCGCGGCAGGCGGGGGAACCTGATCGATCAGCCCCAGCTTCTTCAGATATTCGGGAGTGATCGAGAGCGCGATCGCATCTCCGATCGCCTCGTGAAAGCCATCGTTCGCGCCGTTGCGAAACAGCAGCGGCTGGTTCCTGTAAGACAGATCGTAGAAGATGTGACCAAGCTCGTGATGCATCGTCACAAAGTCATCCGTTGTGCCGTGGATGCAGACCTTGAGCCGGACATCTCTATCCGAATCGATATCCCACGCGCTCGCATGGCAGACCACATCGCGGTCGGCGGGCCGGACCAGTTGCGATCGTTCCCAGAAAGTATCCGGCAGTTTCTCAAAGCCGAGGGAGTGAAAGAAGTTCTCGCCATATTCGACAACCTGGCGCGGAGTGGTCTTGCGCTGCTGCAGAATCTGGCCGATATCATAAGCGGCCGGCGCGGATTTAGGGGCCACCACATCATAGATATTGCCCCACTCCTGCGCCCACATGTTGCCCAGCAGATCGGCTGGAATCATGCCGTCGGGCCGGCGCGCTGCGTCGCCATATTTCGCGATCAGGCGGTTTCGCACATACGCGTGAAGCTGGTCGTAAAGCGGCTGGAGTTGCGCCCAGAGCCTTTCCAGCTCGGCCGAAAACTGCGCCGGAGTCATGTCGTAGCCAGAGCGCCACAAAGCGCCGGTATCGGCAAAGCCCAGCTCGCGCGCGCCCTGATTTGAGAGCTCGACGAAGCGAGCGTAACGGTCGCGCATGGGTGCTCCCACCTTGTGCCAGCCGGTCCACATGCGCTCGAGGCTCGCGGGGTCGCGATTCGTCGCCATGCGCTCATCGAGATCGTCGATGCTGAGGCATTTCGCGCCGGGGTCGGGGCAGTATTTACCCTTGCCGTAAGAGCCGCCCAGCGAAGCGGCCACCTTCGTCAGTTCTTCGCGCAAAGCCGGCTTCGAGGGCGCCGGAAGCTGCAGCGACAGCTTCAGCAGCAGAATCTTGCGTTTAATATCGGCGGGAAGGTTCAGATTCTCGTACTTCTTTGCTTCCTCCACAAACTCGGTTGTACGTGCGATGAGCCTTTCATTTTCAAGCGCGGTGATTGCCTCGGAATCGTCGTTGATATAGGTTTCGGCGATCCATTCGGCCTGGTTGGCGGCGATGTTGAGTTTGAGCAGTTCCGCTTCGGCCCTGTCCATAAAGGCTTTGGCATCCGCAACAGTCGGAGGCGCCGCTGTGGCGCACGTCGCCAGCCCCAACCCGATCAGCGCTGGCGCGATCAGCCACTTCATGAGGCGGCCATGTGTTCGCCAACGCCCGCTCGGCTGAAAACATCGTCGGCCAGATTGCCTGCCGCGTCGAAAGGAAGATCGTGCGATTCTTCAATGATCTCGAGCAGCGGATGCCTCTTAATCTCGTCCCGCATGTTATCGCTCAAAGCGATAGGCGTCAGTTCCATCGTGTTCTCGATCCAGCCGATCCTGACGTCTCCAATGTGGTGCTTCCCGACCGTAAGACAGATGCGCTCCAGGCATTCCCGATCCGTTGAAAAATGAATGGGCATTTTAGCGGCGGAAGGTGTGGAAGCGGTCAGCGCATTGATCCACGTAGGATGCGTATCCAGCCGGGCGGCAAGGCGGTCATGCACAACATCCGCGAGGCCAAGACCAACGCCATTGCCATAGCTTGCCGAACTCAGGCCGCGCAGATAGATCCGCTCGATCTTCGGCGTACGGGGCCAGGGATTGTATTCGCCCTGCGTGCCGCGGTTCACAACCTTGGTATCCATGCCCGCGCCGCTGAATTGTTTGCCGATTTCGTTGATCATCAGCACATCGAGATCGAGAGGAAGCGATGGAGCCCACGCTTTTACCTGATCCAGTAACTCCTCCTCCATTTCCAGCATTCGGCCCACCGGGACCGCTGCCAGCCGGGCCGTGTTGTGATACGCGTCTTCCAGAATCGCCAGGCCACCCAGGATTTTGCCCGACCCGAGCACCTGCGCGCCCACTGATCTTATGACGGCTTCCATGCCCAGCCGGTATGCATGAGTGTGATAATTTTTAGCGCCGGCCCATTTGCCGAGTCCGATGCCCATCATCTTGAACAGGCCGCTTTCAATCTTTCCGGCGAAATCGGTATGCTGCTTGATCCTCCCCACCACCATAATTCCATCGGATTGAGAGGCGTACTTGTCCAGGAAGGCTTCAATTCCCTCGGGTGTCCTGCCCAGCGAGATCACCTCGAGCGAACTGCGCACCGGGCAGCCCACCGTTTCCTCGATAATTCCGTAATGTGCCAGCACGTCGGCCTGGCCCTCGGCCGTGGCGGCGCCGTGGCTTCCCATGGCCGGGAAGATAAACGGCTTCATGCCTTTGCCAGTCCAGAAAGCAACTACTGCTTTCACGATGGCGCCGAGGTTTGAAATACCGCGACTGCCTACGCCGATGGCCACCGAAGCGCCTGGCTTCAGATTCTGTCCGAACCCTGCGCCACGCAGTTCCGCTTCCACCGTGCCGGGGATATCGTTTAATTTTCTTTCGGGAAAGCGCTGTTTTACAAGAAGCATCCGGGGGAAGGGCATGCCCCGGATTATATCAACGGACGGAATCCTTCTCCCATTGGTCCGACAGCATGCGCGAGTACTCTTCAGAGGCGTAGAGATCGAATTGGTAATCCGCCGGATCGATGGCGAAAAACGGTCTCAGGTGCTGGAAACAAATGTACGCGTGATCGGCGAATCGATGGTAGTTCCGTAGAAAAATGGGCGATAAACAGTCGGCGGACGGCGGTTCGCTGAACACGCTGTGAACACCAATAGCCCGCGAGAAAATGGCCCGCCGGTCGGCGACTCCCCACTTCTCGAGTTTTTCCCGCACCGCAATCGGGGGGGATTCAACCAGCAGCGAGGCAAAACTCTGTTCGTTGATACGGGGATCGACCTGCTCGGATCTTTCAATGAAATCGACGCACTGCCGAAGCCAGCGCCACAAATCCTTCCCCAGAAACAACAACATACGGACTTCCTGGTAGCGCCCCGCAATTACCCGCCGTTCCAGTTCGGCCTCATCGTTCGTGTCCGGGTCGCCGCCGGGTTCGGCAATCGAGGCGTTCACGCGACCCTGCATGGTGAGCGCTGCGCGCGAGCCTTCGAGCAGTTCGCTGGCACTGCCTGTCCCTCCAAACGGGTGAAGAATCAGAGGGGGCAGTTGCATGGTCGAGTGCATTCCTGCATAGTTAATCGGCGAACGAGTTGAAAAACTTTAGTCGCATCGATGAAATATTTACTTGTGCAAACCGGGCGTCGCTGCCGGTTTATCCCCGGCAAAGGTTGGAAGTTTCACGTCGCAGCCGCAATCTTCCCCTGCGTTTTTCGCCGTCTTCTGGTAGCCGATTTCGTAATCGATGATGAATTTGATATCGTTCCAGGCGGCCGCTCCGGCAAGCCTTCGGCCGTTGATGAAAGTCGTGGGCGTCTGATTGACGTTGAGCGACTGGCCGATCGCAATGGACTTATCCACTTCGGCTGACGTCGCCCTCGTATCGATACAGCCGGTCAGCTCTTTCACATCCACTGCCTTCGTCTTCGCGAATTCCAGGACCTTTTCCTTCAGATTTTCAGGCGTGATGTCTTTCTGGTTTTCAAAAATCCAGTCGTGGTATTCCCAGTAGGCCGAAGGGCTCTGGCGGAAGACGCAGCGTCCGGCTATGGCGGCGGGTCGGGCCCACGGGTGCATCGCTTCAAGCGGGAAATCGAAATAGTAAACGTGTACCTGCGTGGGGTAAGTCTTGAGCAAGTTATCGCGCAGCGTTTTGGCTTCTTCGCGGCAGTAAGGGCACTCGTAATCGCTGAATTCGGCGATCACGACGGGAGCGCCCGGGGTGCCGTAACTCGGCTGCAGGTCTGTCTTGATCTTCTCGATCTCGGACTTGAAAGGATTCTGATTGATGTCGTAAAAGATGCCGCGAACGATCTTCTGGCCGTCCTTCGAGACGTAGAAGATCTCGTCCTGACCCTGCTGTCCATTGGAGCCGCGGACCTTGACCTCAAGGAAGCCCGGTACAGGTCCGGCCACGGGATCGCTGATCGTCATCTGGACCTGCCCCGGCGGCCAGACAAAGAGATGCCTGAGGTAAGCCTCGAGCGCCGGCTTTTCAAGCGCCGTGGGTTTGCGGAGCGGCGCCTGCGCGAACATCAGGGCGGCCGCTGCGGTGGTCAGCAAAATTTTTCGAAACATCGCCATTACTCCTACGAGAATTGCATGAATCACATCACCGGGCCAATGCGCCACGGTACGAATTCATGGTGTCCAAGGATTTCGGCCTTCGTCTTCTCACCCGAGGCGACGCGCATCATCATATTGAAGATGTCCCGGCCCACCTGCTGAATGGTGCTGTCCCCATCGGCGATACTGCCCGCATTAATATCCATATTCTCCAGCATCCGGCGGTAAGTGAAGCTGTTACTGGCGATCTTAATCACCGGGACGGTGGGGAAGCCGATGGCGCTGCCGCGGCCGGTGGTGAAGGCGATCATGTTGCAGCCCCCTGCCGCGAGACCCGCAAGCGATGGCGGATCGTAACCCGGCGTATTCATGAAATTAAACCCCGGAACCGTGATCCGCTCGGCGTAATCCACCGCGTCCGTCATGGTTGAGCTGCCGGCCTTGGCCACGGCGCCCAATGATTTTTCGAGGATATTGGTGAGACCGCCCTCCTTATTACCGGGCGAGGGATTATCGTCGAAGCTGCCCCCAAACTGATCGATGTATTTCTTATATCCGCGCACGAAGCCCAGTAGTTTCTCCGCGACCTCGCGGTTGCGGGCGCGGCGCACCAGCAGGTGTTCGGCTCCGAAAATTTCGGTGGTTTCGGCGAGGACGGGCGAGCCTCCCAGCGCGGCCAGCATGTCGCAGGCAACGCCCAGCGCCGGGTTGGCGGTAATTCCGGAAAAAGAGTCGGAACCACCGCAGTTCAGACCTAAAATAATCTTCGATGCGGGGGCTTCGGTGCGCTTTTCGGCCGCGCACTGGTCGAGCATCG
>JBDUBZ010000179.1:0-8215 GCA_040003745.1 Terriglobia bacterium | reverse complement strand
CATGAAAGGGCGGGAATGGCTTTTCGGCGAATGGGATTACTACGTCGATTCCTCACACCTTCTCTCGGTGATTCCTTATTGTGTCGAGATCGCGGACCCTCCCGTTCTCGAAACCTTTAACGAACTCTGCGAATACGGCCGTCATCTGGCTCCGCAGTTCCAATCCGCCGGAGTTCCGCCATTTGAGAATCAATGCGAGGCCTATGGGCATTACATTCTCGCGCTGCTGGGCCGGGACGTGGAAAAGCACCTCGATTATTTCCGCCGACAGATTGCCGAACTCGATGCGGAGGTGGTGGGCGATGCACCGGCGAGGGCGCTCGTGAGACTGCTGGTATCGTTGAACCGCCCCGCTGAGGCCCTCGCGGTTGTGCTCGACAGCGTGTTTGAGGACGAGTTGTATGGAGCGCCGGTGCCTTCGGCCCTCAATCTTTGTTACCAGGCAAAGGACTTCGCAAAGCTGAAGGATCTGGCGCAGGAACGCGGCGATCTGCTCAGCTACGCGGCAGGTTCAATTCTTAGCCGCTGAAGGCGACTTTTTCATCTCATTCACGGGCTGGAAAGCGCCTGTTTTGTAAATACGATGCTCGGATCCACTCTTCAGATCCACCACTTTCTGCCATGCACTATCCGCGGCGGCCAGCATGCCGGCGAGCGGGAAAAAGTGCAAATTTCAGCATAAAGGTACAATAGTTCACATCGCCTCCAAAAAACACGACTACCTGCCCGCACTGACCGGCCTGCGTTTTGTGCTGGCGATCTGGGTTGTGCTGCATCATCTTTCGGGCCAGCGGATGATGCTCGAGAGCTTCACCAATTCCCTGCCAGTCTGGGGACAAAGCCTGGTGCACGGCGGCTATCTCGCCGTCGAGACGTTTTTCATTCTTTCCGGCTTCGTTCTGGCGCGAACGTATGCTCACGCGGAGTGGAAGGGCCGGGATCTTTTGCACTACGGTGCGGCCCGTATCGCGCGGATTTATCCCGTTTATCTTTTAAGCCTGCTCGTCGTCATGCCCTTCATCATCGAGGCCATGCTGAAGCCCACCCGCACGGCCGCGCAGAAGATGAATTTGCTGGTCGACTACGGTTTCGTACTGCAAGGCTGGACAGGTGGCCTGAATGTGGGGTGGAACACTCCGGCGTGGACGCTTTCCTGCGAATTCTTTTTCTACCTGCTGTTTCCGCTGCTGATTTTGGCGATGCGCCGCGCCCGCCGCCCGGCGATTTTCGCAGTACTCGGCATCTGCCTGGTTACGCCCGTGATTCTGGCGCATTCGAACGTCCCTTGGACCTGGAAGCCGATTTATCATTTGTCCGATTTCGCGGCCGGCATTGCCGGGGCCAGGATCTTCGGATGGCTGCAGCCGCGAATGTTCCGGCGTGGCTATTACCTGTACCTTCCGGCGGTGCTGGCGGGTACGCTGCTCATCATTTTCCCGCGCCTTATGGACGGCACTTATGGCGATGTGAACACGGGTTTGCGCCCGCTGAATGTGCTGGCTCTCATCGGGTTTTCGCTGGGGGGGGGAACCCTGGCCCGCCTGCTTTCCTCCAGGGTTGCCGAGTATCTCGGAAAGGCGAGTTATTCGATGTACATTCTTCATGTTCCGCTCCTGTGGTGGTACGGCCAGTGGGCTACCACCGGTCCCCTGCATCTGCCGGGGATCGTCGCGGCCCTGCTCTATTTGGCAATCGTAATCGCAATCTCTACGGTTGTTTTTGAGCGCGTTGAGGTTCCCGCCAATCGCTGGGTCCGGAGCCTGGTCACCGCGCAAATCAGGCGTACTGAACCTGTCGCCCTGCGCGCCGCTGCCTGAGCGAAGGTTTCATAACCGGTTTATAAAGAACATCGGCGCTTGTCTTGCTACGATCATTCCGATGGGAAGCGACGCGGGCCTTCGCCAGCAACTTTCACAAGCCCGGGTACAAACTGATGCATTATTTGGGCTGCTTTCGCCGGATGCTCTTTACCAAAGACCGATAGCCGACCGCCATCGGTTGATCTTTTATCTGGGGCATTTCGAAGCTTTCGACTGGAATTTGCTGGCCCTTCGGGGCATGAGCGCGGCATCATTTAACGCTGACTTCGACCGGCTTTTCGAACGCGGCATCGACCCCCCTGCAGGCCAGGCACCCAGCGACAGTTCCAGCGACTGGCCAGGCCGCGACGAGGTCGATCGCTATCGAACGGCGACGCGCCAGTGGATCGACGCGCATCTGAACGACATGGATGCCATGCTGGTGCAAATGGCTATCGAACACCGGCATATGCATGCGGAAACATTCGCGTATCTGATGCACAACCTGCCTTACCGGGACAAGCTGCCTCAAAATGCCATTCAGGCCGAATCTTCCTCGCCGGTATCGAATCCAATGGTTCGCATCGCAGCGGGAGAAACAACTTTGGGCAAAAGCACGGAGACATTCGGGTGGGATAACGAGCACCTTGCCCACAGCGTTTTTGTTCCGGCCTTCGGCATTTCGAAGTATAAGGTTTCGAATGGCGAATATCTGGAGTTTGTACACGAGGGCGGGCCTGCGCCTAATTTCTGGTCTCGTGAAGGCGGCCAGTGGTTCTATCGCGGCATGTTTGGCATGGCGCCGCTGCCTCTCGATCATCCAGTCTGGGTCACGTGGCAGCAGGCGGAGGCCTACGCCGGTTATCGCGGAATGCGACTCCCGTCTGAGGCGCAGTTCCAGCGTGCCGCCAGTGGCCTTGTACCCGATGCGCGGCGCGATAATTTCGACTTTCGCCGGTGGGATCCAATTCCCGTTCATGCATCGAACGGCACGGGCGATCGGCCGAGCCAGATGATCGGCAATGGCTGGGAATGGACACGCGACGTGTTTGCGCCGTTCGGCGGCTTCGCAGCCCACCCGTTTTACCCCGGTTACTCCGCCGATTTTTTCGATGGCGGGCATTACGTTATGAAGGGCGCTTCGCCGCGCACGGCCGCGTTGCTCACCCGGCCCAGCTTTCGCAACTGGTTTCGTCCCGACTATCCATATATGTATGCGGGATTCCGCCTGGTGGAGGATTAAGCGCCATGTTCGCTCCGTTACCTTCGTCTCCGGTCACCGCTTCCCTCTGCGACCCGGCCTTTGGCGATGCCGTCGCCAGGGGGCTGGCCGCGCCCCAGAAATGGCTGCCAGCGTCGTGGCTCTATGATGCGGTAGGTTCGGCTCTGTTCGAAGTGATCACGCTGCTGCCTGAATACGGGCTTACGCGCGCCGACGCCGCGCTTTTGCAGGCTGCGGCCCATGATATTGTGCGGGCGGCGCATCATCCGGAATTGATCGTCGAACTGGGAAGCGGCAGCGGGACCAAGACCCGCCACATTCTTGCCGCCGCGGCGCATGCCGGTGGACCCATTCAATACCGGCCGATTGATATTTCGCGCTCTGCGCTTCGGGCCTGTGAAGCTTCGCTGCAGGACCTCGAAAACGTCGGCATTGAATCCGTCGAGAGCACTTATCTGGAGGGTATCGATCTGGCGCTCGCGGGGCGGCGCGTGGGTGAGCGCGCCCTGATTCTCTTTCTTGGCAGCACCATTGGCAATTTCACGCGACCGGAAGCTGCGACGTTCCTCCGGCGCCTGCACCAGAGGGTGATGCCGGGCGATTCTTTGCTGCTGGGTGCGGATCTGGTGAAGCCGCACACCACGCTCATCGGGGCCTATGACGATTCGCTGGGTGTCACTGCGGCTTTTAATCTGAACATCCTCGCGCGCATGAATCGCGAACTGGGCGGCACGTTCGATGTGAAGCAGTTTGCTCACGAAGCGCGCTACAATGAGCGCCAGTCGAGAATCGAAATGCATCTCCGATCGCTCACGGCGCAGCAGGTCTCCCTCGAAGCTCTGAACATGACGGTCGGGTTCACCGCCGGAGAAACGATCTGGACGGAATCTTCGCACAAGTTCCGCCCGCAGGAAATCGGCCGTATGGGTGAACAGGCCGGCTGGAGCCTCGCACACCAATGGATCGATCATGAATGGGGCTTCGCCGAGACACTCTTCAGCGCATGAGCGTAGTTGAGTTCCGTGGCGCTGGTTTCGCCATCGGTGGCAGGGCTATCCTCAATAACCTCACGCTGACAATCGACGAAGGCGAGACCCTGGTGCTGCTCGGCCGCAGTGGTTCCGGCAAGACCACCGCCCTGCGTTTAATCAATGGGATGATTCTGCCAACTTCTGGCAAGGTGCTGGTGGGCGGCACTGCCACTTCTCAGCAGGATCTGGTTCGCCTGCGGAGATCCATCGGCTATGTGATTCAGGAAAGCGGCTTGTTTCCGCACTTCACGGTCGAGCGCAACATCGGCCTCGTACCTGGTCTTGAGGGCTGGGAAGCGGCAAGGATAAAGACGCGTGTCGACGACTTGCTTGATCGGATTTCTCTGCCCGCGAAGGATTTTGCCGCGCGCCTTCCCCGGGAACTTTCGGGCGGTCAGCGGCAGCGCGTGGGTGTGGCGCGGGCGCTCGCGGCGGATCCGAAAATTCTTCTATTCGATGAGCCTTTCGGTGCGCTTGATCCGGTCACCCGGCTTGACCTGCAGCGCGAGTTTCTGCGTTTGCGCGCCGAGTTCCGGAAGACATCGGTCTTTGTCACGCATGACGTGCAGGAAGCCATGAAGCTGGCAACCCGCATTGCGCTGCTGCATGAGGGAACGCTGGTATTTAACGGACCGCCCGATGAATTTCGCCGGAGCACGCATCCCGAAGCGAGGGCATTCCTCGATGTTCTGAACGAGGCGCGGCCGCATGAGTAAACATGCTGAGTGATTTGCTGCAGGACGTGCTCGATGAGGGCTTGCAACTGCTGGGTGAGCACCTCGTCCTGGTGCTGAGCTCTATCCTCATCGCGGCCGCGATTGCCATTCCGCTCGGTGTTGCCGTGGCTGGCAGTGCGCGCTGGCGCGGGGTGGCGCTGGGGATCGCCAACATCGGGCAGACTATCCCCAGCCTGGCTCTTTTCGGCTTTCTGATTCCCATTCCGTTCATTGGCGGCATTGGACAGCACACCGCGATCATTGCGCTGGTCGTCTACGCGCTGCTGCCGATTCTGCGCAACACAGTCACCGGCATCCTGGGCGTGGACCCGGCGGTGCGGGATTCGGCCATCGCGATGGGCATGACGCGCGGACAGATTCTGCGCATGGTGGAACTGCCTCTCGCGGCACCGACGATTATTTCGGGCCTGCGTATCGCCACGGTTACAACCGTGGGGACGGCGACCATTGCCGCGGCCATCGGCGCCGGCGGTCTCGGCGTGTTTATCTTTCGCGGAATCGCCTCGGTGGATAAGGTGCAGATTCTGGCGGGCGCGGTTCCCGCCGCGCTGCTGGCGCTTGGAGCCGATGGCGCGCTGGGCTGGCTGGAACGCCGATGGGCTGCGCGTTGAAGTCAGCCGCGGTTCTGCTGGCTTTGCTCTGCGCCGCTTGTTCGCGCGAGCCCAGAATCCGCGTTGGATCGAAGAACTTTTCCGAGCAGCTTGTGCTGGGCGAAATTGTCGCGCAGCATCTGGAGAATCGGCTGCATGGGCACGTCAGCCGCAGATTAGATCTCGGTGGGACGCTGCTGGCGCAGCAGTCGCTGGTCACCGGCGAAATTGACGTTTACCCGGAATATACGGGCACCGCGTTGACCAGCATCCTGAAATTGCCGTTGCAGAAAGACCCGGCGAAGGTGCTTGAAGTGGTGAGGAACGGCTACCGGCAGTGGCATCTCGAATGGCTCGACCCCTTGGGCTTCGAGAACACTTTCGCCATGGCCGTGCGCAAAGAAGATGCGGCCGGCATCACCACGCTTTCGGCGGCCGGACGCGCACGGGCCTGGCGCCTGGGAGCCGGTTATGAGTTCGCGCACCGGCCCGATGGATTGCCCGGCCTGCTGCAGACCTACGGCCTGCGCATGACGGGAACGCCGAAGAGCATGGACCTCGGTCTTCTCTACCAGGCATTGGTCCGGAAGCAGGTCGATATGGTGGCGGGCAACAGTACGGATGGCTTGCTATCCGTACTGCCCATCGTGGTTCTTCAGGACGATAAGCGCTATTTTCCGCCTTACGATTGCGCGCTGGTGGTGCGGGAGGAAGCGGAGCGAAACTTCCCGGGGCTGCGGCCGGCGCTGCAGGAACTGTCCGGCCGGATTGACAGCAACACCATGCGACGGCTGAATTACGAGCTCGATGGCAGGCATCGCCCCGCGCGTGAGATCGCGCGCAATTTTCTGCGGTCTCAGGGACTGTGAATCTTTCTTTCCAGATAATAAATTTCCAAGGCGGGGCGGGCGCCAGAACTGGCACCCATCAGAGACTGGGACATCCTGCGAAATGACCTGGAGGCGAAAGAGTTCCCGAATTGCACTGTACTCAGCCGCAGGAAGGTTAGCTTCTGGGTCCAAAGGCTCGTTCGAAAAGCGCATGACAAGGGCCAGTCCGTCATTTACATGGCTCACCTTGCTTGTGTCCGATAAAATCTGTTACCGGACAGCAGACATCAGGCCGAGCTCACTGGCGAATTCGGCGCTGCAGGAATGCAGGGATGTCGCGGGAGCCCTGTATCACCGCCACGATCTCGATGGGATGGCGTTCAGCGCGGTAAATCACCAGGTAAGCGCCGACCGACCAGAACAAAACCGGGAGTTCCGTGAGATCTTCGCGCCGGTGTCCAATGCCTGGAGTGCGCCCGAGGGCATCAAACGCATCGAACAATTTCCCGAGCCAGCGATCGGCAGCATCGATGCTGTCCGCAGCGATGTACTCCCAGATATCGTCCAGATCGAAGTCCGCATCGACGCTGAGAGCATATCCGCTCACCCGCCCGGCTTCCGGCGCTCGGCGGATCTCCGTTGCAACCGGGCGCGCGTTTCGGCCGGGTCGACGGTTTCGCCCCGGTCCAGAGAGGCGAGGCGCCTGCGCAACTCCCCGTTGAATTCCGCAAGCCGCGAGGCGCGCGCGGAATCGTGTTCCTCCAACAGGCGGAGGGCTTCGCGGACGACTTCGCTCGCCGAGTTGTAGCGGCCCGAGCCGACTTTGGCGCTTACGAATTTCTCCAGTTCGGGGGTAAGCGATACGTTCATGGGAAGTCCTCGTTAATTTTTAGCTTGGCAAACGATAGCGAAGATTGTCAATTTATGTTATTCGCAAAAAGCACGTTCGTGTTTTACGCGGGGAAAGCAGGCGCTCTCCGGCTTGACGGAATGCCTAATCCAAATCGATATCGCGCGGCTTTTTCCCGAACTCCGGATCCGATCTGGCCTGCTTCAGCAACTCGTCGAATTTACGATTCAGCACCTGACCCTGATTCTTCTCGGCCGCGAACGATTTCTGAAACGCTTCCTCGCGCCGGCCGGGTTCGCCCTTCAGTTTCGCCACGGCTGCCGCGAAATCTTCAATGGTGGGCGGCTTCACGGGCTCTTCGTGCGAGATCACGGCGCGCAGTTCCGAATCCACCTTGAGCGTCGACTGGCAACAGGGGCACGAGACTTCAAACAATTCGCGGGGCATGCTCGTATTATCCGACGCCCTACCATTTGAGTGTGGACCTCTTCTCGCCCTTTTCCCTTGGCAGCCTGACCCTGCCCAACCGAATTGTCGTTTCGCCTATGTGCCAGTACTCAAGCCCGGATGGATTCGCCACCGACTGGCACCTGGTGCATCTGGGCAGCCGCGCGGTGGGCGGCGCGGGCCTCGTGTTCGTGGAAGCCACCGCCGTCTCGCCCGAAGGCCGCATCACTCCGGGCGACATGGGCATCTGGAAAGACGAGCACATTGCCAGGCTGCGGCAGATTGTGGATTTCGCACACACGCAGGGCGCCTCAATGGGTATGCAGCTCGCTCATGCCGGCCGCAAGGCGAATATGCGCAGGCCGTGGGAGCCGGAAGGCGTAGTGCCCGCCGAGGAAGGCGGATGGGCCGACGTGGTGGCTCCGAGCGCCATTCCGTTTGCGCCGGCCTATGCCATGCCCGTGGCGCTGGACGAAACCGGTCTTCGTAAAGTCATTGACGATTTCACGGCCGCCGCGGTCCGCGCCCAAACGGCGGGTTTCGACGTTATTGAACTGCACTCGGCACACGGGTATCTGCTGCATGAATTTCTCTCGCCTCTGAGCAACATGAGGACCGATCGGTATGGCGGATCGCTTGAGAACCGCATCCGATTTCCGCTTGAGATTGTGGACGCCATACGCACAGTGTGGAGCGGCCCTTTGTTCGT
>JBDUBZ010000178.1:0-8216 GCA_040003745.1 Terriglobia bacterium | reverse complement strand
CGGATGCAGATCGTCGAACGTCTTTTGCGCCGTACTAAGCAACGCGCCCACACGCGCACCATTCGGTACGCGGCCCCACGAAGTATCCACACCTTCGAAAAGTTCCTTCTTCGGAGTCGGGCCCGCCACCGCGGCCAGCACGACCGAGGATTCGCCATAAGCGATCGTCGACACCATCGCCTGGCTCTTGTGCTCATTGCGGCTGAGCGAAGCGATCTCGCGATACTCCCGGCCGATCACCGGATCGTAGTCGCCCGTCTGCACCGTGATGGTGGGAACAGGAGGCCCCGCGGGCGCTGCCGGTCTCACCGGAGCCGATGGCGGCGGAACTGGGGGCGCGGTACCCACTGCCGATACGGCAGGAGTGGCAGTTCCGCCAGGTCCACCCCGGCCGCCAGGTCCGCCCCGGCCACCCGGCCCACCGCCGAAACGAGATTGCATCAGCCGGTGCGCCTGCCACGGTTTCACCCACTGCAATTGCTCGGGAAAACGCTTCGGATCCGCTGCCGCCGTAAACGCTTCCCTGCCCAGGATGGCGGACGCCTGATGCTGCCCATGGCCGTCCGACGGGGTGCCGGTAAAAACCAGCAGAATCACGTCCGGCTGCTGCTGGCGAATGACCCAGACGATGTCGGAGAGCGTTCGCTCGTAACCCCACTTCTCGAGCGCCTCTTCCTTCGTCTTCGTAAAACCGAAATCGATGGCCCGCGTGAAATACTGAGCGGCTCCATCCATGCGCCGCGCCGCCAGCAGTTCCTGAGTTCGAATCACGCCAAGAAGCTCGCCTTGTTCCGGCCCCAGCAGGTTCTGCCCGCCCTCGCCCCGCGTGCACGACAGATATCCGGTGCGGACCTTCACGCCGCGCGCCAGCCAAGCCAGCATCGCGTTGTTCTCATCGTCCGGATGCGCCGCAATCATCAGCACGCTGCCCAGCACGTTGAGTTTTTCGAGTGAATAGCGAATGGCCGGCGTGCCGGTCAGCAGCGGCTGTTGTTCCGCGCTGACGGGGGCCATCCCCACAAGGCAGAGAGCAATGACAAAAAATCTGGCGGCGGACTTACCCATTTGGTTCATGGTATTAGATGCCACCCCGGCGCCGGGGGATTCCACCCGGCACGCTGCCTAACTCATCGCGATCGCGAAGCTCTCCCGGGCGGCATCCTCGGTCCTCGCGAGATCGGCCTCCGTATGGGCCGTCGATACAAACAGCGCCTCGAACTGCGACGGAGGCAGATAGATCCCCCGCTCCAGCATGGCGTGGAAAAACTTCGCAAACCGCTTCGTATCGCAGCGCTTCGCGGAATCGTAGTCCGTGACCGGCTGATCGGTGAAAAACCACGTCATCATCGATCCCATGCGGTTTACTGTAATGTCGCCGGGGGCACACGCCGCCAGACGTCCGGTTGCAATATTCAACTGCTCGTAAATCCCGGGATTCGCCTGGATATGCCGTAGCATGGCGAGCCCCGACGCCACGGCCAGCGGATTCCCCGACAACGTTCCCGCCTGATAGATGGGGCCGCTCGGCGCGACATACATCATAATGTCGCGGCGCCCGCCATAAGCCGCAATAGGCAGGCCCCCGCCAATCACCTTTCCGAGCGTGGTGAGATCGGGCTTGATGTTGTAGAGATACTGAGCGCCGCCCGGCGCGACGCGGAACCCGGTCATCACTTCATCGAAGATCAGCAGCGCATTGTTCGCTGCCGTGATGCGCCGCAGAGCCTCCAGAAATCCGCCCTCGGGGGGAATGCAGCCCATGTTCCCGCAAATGGGCTCCACAATCACGGCGGCGATCTGGTCGCTATGCGCCGCGAAGGCATTCTCCACCGCTTCCACATTGTTGAAAGGCAGAGCGATGGTGGTGTCGCTGAAAGCCTTTGGAACGCCCGGCGAATCCGGCAGCCCCAGCGTCGCCACACCCGAACCCGCCTTGACCAGCAGCGAATCCACATGGCCGTGATAGCAGCCCTCGAACTTGATCGTCAGGTCGCGATTGGTGAAGCCGCGGGCCACGCGCAGCGCGCTCATCGTCGCTTCCGTTCCCGAATTCACCAGCCGAACCATTTCCATGGAAGGCACCAGCGCACGGATGGTTTCGACGAGGTCGATCTCCAGTTCGGTTGGCGCTCCAAAACTGGTCCCGCGCATCAGCGCCTGCGTAATCGCATCCAGGATTTCCGGATGCCTGTGACCCAGCAGCAGCGGACCCCACGAGCCGATGTAATCGATGTATTCATTGCCATCGGAATCGAACAGGTGTGCGCCCTCTCCGCGTTCGATGAAGCGAGGCGTGCCGCCCACCCCGCGCCAGGCCCGCACCGGCGAATTGACCCCGCCCGGGATCGAGAGCTGCGCGCGCTCAAAGAGTTCCTGCGATCGTTCGAGTTTCACTTGGCCTTCACAGGATAGTAGAGCGGTCGGCGTGGCGCCGGAAGGTGCTCGCGTACAAGCGTCCCGGATGGGCCTTCGCTCGTTGTTTAAACTGAATTTGTAATGTTGGTTATTGGTTCCAGGGGCTCTCAACTCGCACTTTGGCAGGCGAACTATATCCGCGAGCGTCTCGAAGCCCGCGGTATAGAAAGCCGCATCGAGATCATCAAAACCACCGGCGACATCATCACCGACGTGCCCTTGAATAAGGTTGGAGGCAAGGGTCTGTTCACGAAGGAAATCGAGGAAGCACTGCTTGACAAGCGCATTGACCTCGCTGTCCACAGCCTCAAAGATCTGCCCACCGAACTGCCCAAAAACCTCACGCTCGCCGCCATTCCGCAACGCGCCGATCCGCTTGATGCCATCGTGGGCGGCAAACTTCGGGAACTGAAATTCGGCGCCACCGTCGGCACCAGTTCGCTCCGCCGCATCGCGCAGCTGAAGCGCATCCGGCCCGATCTCAACCTGCAGTCTATTCGCGGCAACGTCGATACCCGCATCCGCAAAGTCGAAGCGGGCGAGTATGACGCGATCGTGCTCGCGGCCGCCGGTCTGCGTCGCCTGGGCTGGGGCGAAATCATCAGCGAAACCTTTCGGGCCGATATTATCTGCCCCGCCGTCGGCCAGGGCGCGCTGGCCATCGAAACTCTCGAAGACAGCGCGGGCCTCGAAGCCTGCGCACCGCTTGACGATCCGTGGAGCCGCCTGCCCGTCACCGCCGAACGGGCCATGCTCGCCGCTTTGGGCGGGGGCTGCCAGGTTCCCATCGGAGCCTTCGCCACGCTCGAAAACACGGAACTCTTCCTTACCGGCGCCGTCTTCTCGCCCGATGGCGGCACCATGATCCGCTATACCGCCACCGGCGAATGCACCCGCCCCGCCGAGCTCGGGCGCAGTGTCGCTGAAGTCCTGCTGAAGCGCGGCGCGGGTCCCATACTCGACGACGTTTACGCCGCATGAAGAAGGTCTACCTGGTCGGAGCCGGTCCAGGCGATCCCGAACTCATCACCGTTAAAGCCCTGCGCCTTTTAGAGACCGCCGATTGCGTCCTCTACGATCACCTCGCGAATGCCGATCTGCTCCATCACGCGCCCGCTTCGGCCGAGCGAATCTACGTTGGCAAGAAGAAGTCCGATCATGCCGTATCGCAGGATGAGATCTGTGCGCTGCTCATCGATCGCGGCCGTCAGGGACTCAATGTCGTGCGCCTCAAAGGCGGCGATCCCTTCATCTTCGGACGCGGAGGCGAAGAGGCCGAAGCCCTCGCCGATGCCGGCATCCCTTTCGAAATCGTCCCCGGCGTCACTGCGCCTTTGGGCATCGCCGCTTACGCAGGCGTGCCTCTCACGCATCGCGACCATACTTCAGTCGTCACCTTCATCACGGGCCACGATGTCGCAAAGATCGACTGGAGCAAAGTCGGCACATCCGAGACGCTTGTCATCTTCATGGGCATGGCGCAATGCGATGAAATAGCCGCCAGAGTCATCGCGTGCGGACGCTCCGCCGATACGCCTGCCATAGCCGTCCGCTGGGCCACCCTGCCCGTGCAGGAAGTCGTTACCGGAACCCTCGGAACCCTGCCCGCGCTCATCCACGAACGGGGCATGAAGCCTCCGGCGACCATCATCGTGGGGGAGGTGGTGAGCCTTCGCGGCAAGCTCAGCTGGTTTGAAAAGCTGCCGCTCTTCGGACGAAGGATCGTCGTCACGCGTGCGCGATCCCAGGCCGGGACGCTTTCGGCCATGCTGCGCCAGCTGGGCGCGGACGTCGTGGAACTGCCCACCATCGAGATCCTGCCAGCCAGCGATTACGCTCCTCTCGACCGGGCTATTAGCGAACTTGAGTCATACTCGTGGCTCATTTTTACCAGCGCCAACGGAGTCGCCCATTTTCTCGATCGTCTGGCGCATAACGGCAGGGATCCCCGTGCCATCCGTGGCAGCATCGCCGCCATCGGACCCGCTACGGCGGAGGCGTTTACGGCAGCCCACATCAAGGTGGACTTGACGGCGGAAACCTATGTCGCCGAAGGATTGCTCTCCGCGCTGGAGCCATTCGATCTTGCAGGAGCCCGAATCCTGATTGCCCGCGCCGCCGTAGCTCGCGATGTGCTGCCCATTGAGCTTACCCGGCGCGGGGCGCACGTCGATGTCGTGGAAGCCTATCGCACCCTCACACCCGAAGGGCTTGGGGAACGCGCCCGGCAGGTGCTCGCCACCCACCCCGACTGGATCACATTCACCAGTTCCTCCACCGTGGAAAACCTCATCGCGGCTGCCGGGGCCGGTGCGCTCGCCAACGTACACACCGCCAGCATCGGCCCCATTACCAGCGCCAGCCTGCGCCGGCACGGCGTTGCTGTGACGCTCGAAGCCCCTGTTTTCACGGTGTCGGGCCTGGTGGAAGCTATAATCGGATGGTGAAATCCGCTCTGTGGGTAGCGCTGCTCCTCAGCGCTTTAGCCGGCTGTTCGCGCAGCAATGTCGAGTCTCAGGAAGCCGTGAAGCGGGGCGTCGTCCGCGACATCTCGAAGAACGTCAACATAGACGCTATGGACGTCAACGTCGTGTCTGTGGTCTTCCGCGACAAGGAAGCCGACGCGGTCGTATCGTTCGCGCCGAAGGGCGGCAGCGCTTCGCAGGGCATGACGATGAGCTATACGCTGGCGCGTCAGGGCGATGACTGGCATATCGTGAAGCGTGCGCAGGCCGACGTACAGCGCCATGCGGGCCAGAGTGCCGCCCCCCAGTTGGACCCCCAGCAACTCCCCCCGGGACATCCGAAGTGAAAGTAGCCGTTCTCGGTGGTGGACCCTCGGGCGCATTCGCCGCTGAACGTCTCGCAGCCGCTGGTGTTGAAACCGTACTCCTCGATGAGAAGCTTGCCTGGGAAAAGCCCTGTGGCGGCGGTCTCACCTGGAAGGCCTACTCTCAGTACCCATTTCTGACCGAGAACAACACTCCGAGGAAGGTTGTTTACGAGACCACACTCTCGGCGCCGAAAAGCGTTCCCGTAAAGCTCGAACTCGATCGGCCACTGCTGATCTACTCGCGTTACGACCTCAACGCGATGCTGCTCAATCGCGCCGAAAACGCCGGAGCGGCCATCGAAAAGACGCGCGTCCTCAGCGTGGAGCGAGCGGGCCGGGGCTGGAATCTGCGTACGAAATCCGGAACACTGCAGGCGGATCACTGCATCGTAGCGACCGGCGCCAGGAATACGCTGCGCGATTTCGGCACCGAGCTCACCGCAACGGACACGATGATGGCCCTTGGCTACTATGTGCCGCAGGAGCGCAATCAGATCGATATCCAGTTCCTGCCGAAACTCGATGGCTACATCTGGGTCTTCCCGCGGTGCGGGCATCTTTCCGTCGGCATCTGCGGCAAGGGTGAGACGGCCTCGGCGCTGCGTATCCGCCTCGAACGCTACATGGCGGATAACAGTCTGTCGACGAAAGGCGCATCGTTCTACAGCCATCTGCTGCCTTGCCTTGGAACCCCCGCCTGGAAACGCAACCGCGTGGCGGGCGATGGCTGGATGGCCGTCGGAGACTCCGCCGGGCTGGTCGATCCCATCACGGGGGAAGGTCTTTACTACGCCCTGCGGTCAGCCGATCTGGCCACGCGCGCGTTGCTCTCTGAAGCCCCCGCCACCTACCGGCAGGCGCTCGAAAAGGACTTTGCGGGCGACCTGGAGTTCGGCTCGAAGCTGGCTAATCGGGTCTTCCACGGCAGGTTTATGGGCGGGGCGATCACCAGCCGTATGGTTCAGTTCACCCGGCTCAGCCCCAAGTTTCGCGACGTGATGCAGGATCTCTTCGCGGGAACCCAGCCTTATGAAGGGCTCCGCAAACGGCTCTTCCGCAATCTCAACGGCAGCCTGATCGATATCATCTGCAATCTGGCAGCGAGATCGAGCGCCGCCGTCGGACCGGGATAAGACTAACGGCCGTCGATTTTCGTGCCGCCGTCGGACCGGGATAAGACTAACGGCCGTCGATTTTCGTGCCGCCCGCGGCGCCGGCGACGACCTTGAAGCGGAGCGTGACGGCTCCGGTGAGAGTCGCTTTGATCCGGTAAACCAGACCGGAGCCGAAGCCATAGTGCTTGCCGAGAAACACCGCGGTGCCAACGGTTCGGTCACCCTCTAGCGCCGACTCCTTCACGGGTGAGGTCAGGGCCTCATGTATGGCTGTGACATCGGTGAGGATCACCAGTTTTCGATTGGACCGCTTCACCTGGAAACAGAGCTCCTGGATACTGCCGTAGTTGCCGTAATGCTCATCGATCTGGCGCAGCGCCCTGAGAAAGGACGTCCGGAACATGATCGCGGCGCCGGAGATGGATTCGGCCAAAATCTCGCTCTCGCCCCCAGCGGGAGCCAGCGGCGGATCGGGCTCGGCCGGCGTGAGCAGCGGGCGAACCTGAGCGGCGCGCTGGCCCGTGGCGTCGAGCAGCAGAGGGGCGACGGCGCCCACGTCGGGCCGTTCTTCGAGGAAATCGGCCAGCCGGTCTACCGCCTCGCCGGAAATCTGCGCGTCGTCGTGAAGCAGCAGGATATTGGGACCAGCGGCGGCCCGGATACCAACATTCAGGGCCTTGGTCAGCCCGAAGTTCTTGGGCAGGCGGATAAAGCGCGTGCCTGGAAATTCCTCCGCCAGCCCGGAAGAATGGTCGGTTGAGCCATTGTCTACCACCAGGATCTGATGCTTGTCTCCCAGCGCGGCAAGGCACTGGCGAAGCTTGTCTGCGCGGTCAATCGTGACGATCACGATGGAGACTCGCTTCGCTAACGGTTCAGAAGATTCTTCGGCCGGGGTCAATCCGTCATTCTAGCGGAAGTCAGCTTCCCGAGTATGACTTCGTGCCGCGCTCCTGTCGCCGATGGCAGGTTCCCCGGCTTTCCGAGCCAGGTGCGGTGGGCCAGAATGGCGAATGCGATGGCCTCTTTGGCGTCGGGATCGATGCCGAATTCGGCGGTCGTCGTGATCCGTGCCCCGGGCAGGAACGCGGCCAGTTGCGCCATCAACTGCCGGTTGTGGACGCCACCGCCCGCCGCGATGACCTCGTCGGTCTCTTTGATGCCGAGCGCAATAGTGGCGGCCGTTAACGCGGTGGCGGTCGCGATCAGGTCTTCCATGGGGAGTTTCGTCGCAAGCAGGCGCGCAACGAACTCCTGTCCGTATTGTTCCCGGCCCGTGCTCTTGGGCGGAACCTTTTTGTAGTACCGGTCCTTCAGCAGGGCCTTAAGCAGGTCGTGATTGATATGTCCCCGCTGTGCGGTCGCGCCATCGCGGTCATAGCGTTTCCTGCCTTCGGTGAAGTGTTCGACCAGCTGGTCGACGACCATGTTTCCAGGGCCCGTGTCGAAGGCAATCACCTGATCCGGACGCGCCCCCGCCCGCATTACCGTGATGTTGGCGATGCCTCCGATGTTGAGGGCTACACGATTTCGTTTTGCGCTTCGGAACAGCAGGTAATCGGCGAACGGAACCAGCGGCGCCCCCTGTCCTCCGGCAGCGATGTCGGCGGTGCGAAAATCGGAAACCACCGGAATGCCCAGGCGTTCCGCGATCACCGCCGCTTCGCCGATCTGGAGCGTGTTCGAGCCCTCATGGAAGATGGTCTGGCCATGACAGCCGATCAACTTTATCGACTCGGTGGGATACGTCTTCCGAACAGCCTCGGCGTAGAGTTCGCCCAACTCGAAGTTGAGCCGCGAGATTTGCTGTGCGCTGGCAGCGGTAAGAATGCGCTCGCGTGTGGCGCGCGGAT
>JBDUBZ010000177.1:0-8244 GCA_040003745.1 Terriglobia bacterium | reverse complement strand
CATAGTCCGGCGAGCATTCACCTTTATCCCCAACATTCCGCGAGTTTTTGCGCTCGCCAGGTCTATCTGATTGGAGATAAAACACTGCGGAGGGCGCACTCAACCCCCATGGTTGAAATCGAACCCCACGTTTTTACCTGCGAATTCTCGGGTTTCTCCAGTTGAAAGGTCGCATTACGTGACGGCACTTTCCAAATTGGGAGGGCCTTCGATTCCGATTTCAAACGTGTTCCGGCGGAGGTGCAACCGTAGGAAACAAAGTCATGGTGATGATGCCGGACCGGTGATCGTAGCTCAGCGTTTCAACCAGCCGCTTGACGATATCAAACCGCTTTGCGCGGGACGACCCCCGAAATGACGGCGCCCACCGGTCGCTTTCAAGACAGACATCGGGATCAATTCTCCTGGCCGTGAGCACAGGGTTTATGGCGAAATTCTCTTCAGGACGTCGTTAGAATTGCCTCCTCGCTGGCGTACGAAGAGCGGCAGGCGACCCGTCAGCGTGGCCGCGCCCGCTGACTGGCCGGAGCCGATGGCAATCGAATAACTGTTGGCTCGGCAGAGGAATGTTAGACGGCCATACCGGTAACTTCCGGCTGGAACGGCAGGACGAGCCGCGGCGTCCTATCACACGATGCTGTGGCCGGTTTCTTCTCGCAGGGTATGATATGTACAGTTTTTGACATGACACGTGCACGGCGAGCCGTCTTCGCAATTCTGACGATCGTGGCGATGCTCTCCGTCTCCGCTTCGTCGCTTTCGGCTGCGCATACGCATCAGAAGGACTCGGTGGACCGTTGTGGCGTTTGCTCTGCGGCGCATCTGGCGGTAGACCACGTTGCCCGAGTGCAGATCCTGCCGGCTCCGGAGTTTCAATTCCTGGCGCCCCTGCCTGTCGAGACGCACCGCCGTGAAAACCTGACCGCTCCTGTATTTTTGATCCGTGGACCTCCTCGCTCTCTGTAATCAAGCGTCGTTTCATCGCTGTTTTGCAGATCGATTGGAGGAGGATCTTTCGTGTTCAATGTTTGTCCCTTGCCCGCTCCGCGCGGGTGGACCCATTTTTTGGGTATCCGAATCGCGTGCCCACGAGCTGAACCCGCCTTACCGCTCGAGGGGGTGAACCGCGCAGCGCGCGTCTTATCTTCCCCCCTCCTGTTGTCTTCCCTCCTGCTTTCCTTGATATTCTTTTCCCTCCTCAATGGACAAACTCCGGCGCCTCCGGCGTCAGCCCCGGTAAGGATCAGCCTCGAGGATGCGATCCGTCTGGCCCAGCAGCACAACCACTCGCTCGAAGCGGCGCGTTCCACTATCGTTCAGAACCAGGCTCAGGAGATCACGGCCAATCTCCGGCCGAATCCGGTACTTTCGTGGGATTCGCAGTTTGTCCCGCTCTTCGATCTTCCGCAATTCACCACGCCAGGGTATTTCAATAACACCGCACAGTTCGACGTCGGGATCGGATATACGCTGGAACGCGGGCAGAAGCGACAGCACCGTCTGGAGGCCGCACGCGATCAAACCACGGTGACGCGTTCCATGGTTCTGGACAATCAGCGAACAGTCACCATGAATGTCGGTCAGCAGTTCGTGGCAGCGTTGCTGGCGCAGTCGATGCTGGAACTGGCGGAACAGAATCTGACCGGTTACAGGCAGACGATCGAGATCAGCGAAGCGCGCGTGCGGGCCGGCGACATGAGCGAGGGCGACCTGCTGAAGATCAAACTGCAGCTACTACAGTTTCAGATGGATTTATCAGCCGCAAAGCTGGCCAGGGTGCAGGCACTGGCGGCGCTGCGGCAACTGGTGGGATTCGAGTCGGTGCCGGAGAATTACGATGTCAACGGGAGCCTGGATTACCAGCCGGTGCATTCCGGCATCGACGAGATCAAGGCGCTCTCGATACGGTCGCGCCCCGATCTTCTCGCCGCGCAACGGAGCGTGATCGCGGCCCGGAGCCAGGTAACGCTGGCGCAGGCCAACGGGAAGCGGGATTTGGGACTGAGCTTCAATTACAGCCACGTCGGCGGAGTCAATTCCGCAGCGTTCTTCTTCAATATGGAGATCCCGATCTTCGATCGAAACCAGGGAGAAATCGCCCGGACGCAGGCTGCCGTCACACAATCCGGCGAGATGCTGCGGGAGGCCTCTGAGCAGGTGATGTCGGACGTCGTGAGTGCGTACGAAGGACTGCACACGAACGATGAAATCGTGAAGCTGTACCGGTCCGGATATCTGGACCAGACGATACAGTCGCGCGACATCTCCGAATACGCCTACCGGCACGGCGCGGCGAGTCTGCTCGATTTTCTGGACGCGGAGCGGAGTTACCGGGCCAACCAACTGGCATACCGGCAGGCGCTGGCCGCTTATATGGTTTCGCTCGAACAGGTGCGCGCCGCGGCGGGCACAAGGAATCTGCCATGAAAATGAACGTGAATACGATTGAGGTCGATTCGCACCGAGCACGTTCGGCGGCGTGTGCGCTCCTGTTCCTTCTTGCCGGGTGCGGCACGAAAGGCGGGAAGGAGGCGCAGATGACATCCTATACCTCGGCCCAGACAAAGTTCGCCACGGCGGGGCTCTTCACTGTGCCCCCTGACCAGATGGCGCACATCCAGGTGGTGAAGACCGAGAGAGCGGCGCTGGCGCGCAATCTGCGCTTCACCGGCTCGGTGGCATATGACGCACTGGCAACCACGCCGGTTTTTTCGCCAGTCGGCGGCCCGGTGAAAGATATCCTTGTGGCGCCAGGCGATACGGTCCGCGCCGGGCAACCGCTGCTGCACGTCAGCAGCCCGGATTACTCAGCCGCACGTTCGGCTTATTTCAAAGCCCGCGACGTTCTCCAACTAGCCGAGAAGAGCTATGCGCGCGCCAAAGATCTGTTCGAACACAAAGCCAATGCGGAGCGCGATGTGGAGCAGGCGGAATCCGACCGGAACGTGGCACAGGCCGATGTGGAATCGACCGGCGATGCCCTGCGCGTGCTGGGCATTACCAACCCCGAAGCGCGTTCCGCAACCACCCTGCAAATCGCCGTTCCCGCGCCGGTCGGCGGAGAAATCGTGGAACGCCTGGTGGGACCCGGGCAGTTGCTGATGGCGGGCGCGACACAGTGTTTCACGATTTCCGATACCAGCAAAGTCTGGGTCCTGGTGAACGTGTATCAGGGCGACATAGGCAACGTACATGTGGGCGATACCGCCGATATCACGACGGACGCCTATCCACAAGTGTTCCGCGGACGCATTTCTTTTATCGCACCGGCGATGGACCCGACCACAAGAACTCTGCAGGAGCGAATCGAAACTGAAAATACCAACCACCGGCTGAAGAAGGACATGTATGTCACGGCAATGGTACATGCGGGAGTGACGGCGAACGCACTGCTGGTGCCGGACACGGCGGTTCTCCGCGATACGGAGAATCAGCCTTTTGTCTACGTCATGACGGGCACCAATCAGGGAGGTCGTCAGTTCGCGCGGCGTCTGGTCACGATCGGGGACTCGTCGGAAGGCCGGACACAGATCAAGGCGGGGCTTGTGGAAGGCGAGAGCGTGGCCGGCGACGGCAGCCTCTTCCTTCAGTTCAAGAACTCGTTGGAACAGTAACCGGCCGCAATCCCACTTCGAGAGATGATTCACTACATTGTTCAAATCGCCCTCCGCCAGCGCTTCCTGGTGATGATGCTGGTGGTGATGTTGATCGCCGGCGGCACGTACTCCATTCTGCGAATGCCGGTGGACGCGTATCCGGATCTTTCGCCACCCCGCGTCGAGTTCATCACGCAATGGCCCGGCCATGCGGCCGAAGAAGTGGAGCGGCTGACCACGCTGCCGCTTGAACTCGCCATGAACGGTACGCCGAACATGCGGGTAATGCGCTCCAAATCTCTGTACGGCCTCTCCGATTTGATTCTGACGTTCGAGGAAGGCACGGACGACTACTTCGCGCGGCAGGTAGCGTTTCAGCGCGTGGCTGACGCTACGCTGCCCACTGGAATCACGCCCAGCATGGCGCCGTTGTTCAGCCCGAGCGGATTGGTATACCGCTACGTTCTCGAGAGCCCGGACCGCACGCCGCAGGAACTGCACACCTTCGAGGACTGGACCATCGGACGCGCGTACCGCAGCGTGCCGGGCGTTGCCGACGATTCCGGCTTCGGCGGACCGACGATGGAGTACCACGTTCTGCTCGACCCGGTAAAACTCTACAACTTTCATATCGCCGTAGCACAGGTGGTGAACGCGCTTTCGAGCAACAATTCCAATACCGGCGGCGGCTTCTATTCGAAAGGAGGCCAGTTCAACTACGTGCGCGGACTGGGCCTGCTGCGGACCGTGGAAGACATCGGCGAGGTGCCCGTAAGCAGCGCCAACGGTGCGCCCGTGCGGATCAAAGACATCGGGCATGTCGAAATCGGACACGCGCCCCGTCTCGGCATCTTCGGCTTCGAGAAGAACCCCGACGCGGTGGAGGGCGTAATTCTGATGCGGCGCGGGGAGCAGACGCAGAACGTGCTCGCGGGGGTACAGAAGAAGACCGAAGAGCTGAATCGGTCCATCCTGCCGCCCGACGTAAAAATCCGCCCGTACTACGACCGCAGCGATCTGGTGCAGGTGACCACCGATACGGTGAAAGACAATCTGCTGCGGGGCATGTTGCTGGTGGTGGTGGTTCTGATTTTTTTCCTGGGCAGTGTGCGGGCCGCGCTGATTTCGGCGCTGACGATTCCGCTGGCGCTGATGTTCGCGTTCATCTTCCTGAAGGCACGCGGCGATGCGGCGAATCTGCTGTCGATCGGTGCGATCGATTTCGGCATCATCATCGACGGAACAATCGTGATGGTGGAGAATATCCATCGCGAGCTCGGCCTGCGCCACGGACAAAAATACGTCCTGCAAGACGTGCTGCTGATCGCGGCGCGCGACGTCGACCGGCCCATTTTCTATTCGGTCGCGGTAATCATCGCCGGTTACCTTCCCATATACGCGCTCACCGGTCCGGCGGGACTGCTGTTCCGGCCAATGGCCAACACGATGGCGTTCAGTATGATCGGCGCGCTGATTCTGACCCTGACCGTCGTTCCGGTGGTGGCTTCGTTCTGGTTCAAAAAAGACGTGAAGGAAAGAAGGAATATTCTCTTCGACTGGATCCGCGACGGCTATGCGGTCCTGCTCCGCGGCTGCCTGCGATTTCCGGCGCTGACCCTCGTCGCCGCGACTTTGATTTTCGGTGCTTCACTGCTTTTGGTCCCGTCTATAGGCGGGGAATTTCTGCCGCATCTCGATGAAGGGGCGCTCTGGGTGCGCGCCACCATGCCTTACACGATTTCATTCGAGGACTCTGCCAGCTTCGCGCCGAAGGTGATGGCGATCCTGAAGAAATATCCGCAGGTCACGGTGGTTGGCTCCGAACTGGGGCGGCCTGACGATGGCACGGATCCCACCGGCTTTTTCAACGACGAGTTCTACGTCGGCCTTAGGCCGTACAGCGACCAGACCTGGAGCCAGGGTGCGATCCGCACCAAAGCCGATCTGATCGAGGACGTCAACAAAAAGCTATCCACCTTTCCGGGCGTGATCTTCAACTACACGCAGCCCGCCGAAGACGCGGTGGACGAGGCTCTCACCGGACTCAAGAGCTCGCTCGCGGTGAAGATATTCGGCGAAGATCTGAACGTTCTCGAAGCAAAGGCGGTGCAAATCAAACGCGTGCTGGACCGGACGCCGGGATTCGAAGAACTTACGGTGGTGCGCGAACTGGGCCAGCCGAGCCTCACCATCGCGCCCGACCGTCCGAAGATTGCGCGCTACGGAATCAACGTCGACGACGTGGGCTCCGTCGTCAATGCGGCCATCGGCGGTCAGAGTGCAACGCAGATCGTTCAGGGCGAAAAGCTTTTCGACCTGATTGTCCGGATGGATCCGCAATACCGTTCGGGGGAGCGGCAGATCGGCAATCTGTTGGTTCCCGCGCCCGGCGGACAACAGATCCCTCTCTCGGAACTGGCGACCATCCATGAGGCCTCGGGTGCTTCTTTCATTTACCGGGAAAACAATTCCCGCTACATAGGCGTGCAGTTTTCCGTGAAGGGACGCGATCTCGAAGGCGTAATCAATGCCGGCCAGAACTCCGTGAACAAGGCAGTGCAAATGCCGCCGGGGTATCGGCTGGAGTGGGGCGGCGAGTACAGCGAACTACTGGAAGCGAGGGCGCAGCTCGTCATCATCGGGCCGCTCGCGCTGATGCTGATTTTTCTGATTCTTTTCGCGCTGTACGGTAACTTCAAGTTCCCGATATCGATCGCGCTCGGCGTAATTCTGACGGAACCGGTGGGCGCGCTGATCGCCCTCAAACTCACGCATACGCCGTTCAGCGTGTCGAGCCTTCTGGGTTTGCTGGCGCTGCTGGGGGTGTCGGTGGAGACTGCAGTAATTCTGGTGAGTTATATCAACAAACTGCGGCTGGAGGGGATGTCGATTCACGACGCGACGCTTTCAGCTTCGCTGCTGCGGTTACGACCGATCATGATGACGGCACTCGTGGCGTGCCTTGGGTTGCTGCCGGCGGCGATGGCAACCGGGGTAGGGAGCGATACGCAGAAGCCATTTGCGATTGTGGTTGTGGCGGGGTTAATTTCGCGATTGTTGCTGGGGTTCTTTGTCAATCCGGCGCTGTATGAATTGGTGGCGCGGCGGAATGATGTTCTGAAGGTGTGATTGTCTGAGAGATGGGAAAGACGGGGCGGGTTACTCCGCTGGCCGGTAGGAGTCGGCTAATTTGGGGTTTTGAGGCGGTTTTCCGTCCGCCGCCGCGCGGTTTGTACCGCGAGCGCTCGTCTTCATGAGGAGCGATTTCACAGACCGCGCAGCAAGCCCACCACAGGAAACTGCCGCCGATTTTCAAAACGAAGTCTCGCGTTACTTTAGATACGCGCGCAGGGCGCCGACCAAATCATCGGCGGCACGCGTCTGTTCCTCCGTCGCGCCTCCGTCCTGGGAAAGAATGTGAAATCTGATGTGGCCCTCGATCACTTCGGCCATCAGCGCATCCATGGCTCCCCGACAAGCCGAGATATTGTGAAGCACGTCGGAGCATTCCGACTCCTGGTCCAGAGCCTTTTCAATCGCCGCAACCTGGCCCATGATCCGCCGAACGCGGTTCAGCAGCTTCTTCTTCTCTTCGATGGTGTGATGCAAGTGAACGCTCTTTCACGAAAATAAATTACCGAAATGGCTTTACAAGCATACCCCGGCGGGTATACTCTGTCTACTAGGGGTGACCGGTTTGGTCCCTCTAAAATACAACAGAAAGGAGGCCCATAAATGTCTGACGGTGGCAGTAGTAGATTGCGCGAACAGGTAGTCAACACCGAGTCAGCAGAGCCTCCTTCTCTGGCTCTGCATTCCACTCGATAGCGACCGCTATCCGCGCTCTCTCTGAAGATTTCATAGCCGTTGTCTCGCTGGTCCTCGATCGCTTGAGTTGATGCGCCTCGTGTTGACCGGCTCCGGTACTCTTGCGCCCGAAGGGCGAAGTGTGTCCGAAGCGCGAGCTCCGTACTGTCACCCAGAACCGGGAACGAACCATAGTGAACACGAACAATCCAGCCCTGCCTCATGTTCGGGCGGGCGTCGAAACAAAAACAATCCGGGTTTCCAGTAACTGGCGCGCGCGCGCGCTTAGTTTCCTGATGGTCGCTGGGCCCGGCTTGATTGTCATGGAAGCTGACAACGACGCGGGCGCCGTCTCGACGTATGTTCAGGCGGGCGCGCAGTACGGCACGCATCTGCTGTGGTTGCTGCTCGTGTTGTTGCCGATTTGCTATTTCGTTCAGGAAATGGTTGTACGGCTTGGCATCGCAACGGGTCAGGGGCACGCCGCCATGATTTACCGGCGGTTTGGGAAATGGTGGGGACACTTCTCACTAGCGGATCTGCTGCTGCTCAACTTTCTCACCCTTGTCACGGAGTTCGCAGCCATCGCGCTGGCCCTCGGCAAGCTCGGCGTCGATCCTCTCTTCGGCGTGCCTGTTGCAGCGGTCGCGCTGACATGCCTTGTTCTAACTGGCAGCTATCGCCGCTGGGAGCGTATTGTGGTCTTTCTGTGCCTGCTCGATCTCGCGTGGTTCGTGATCGCACTGCGCGTGCACCCGGCGGCAGAAGATGTTTTCCGCCACACTGTTTTGCCGTCCCTGCCCGCAAGCGGCCTGACCGGCGGGTGGCTGTTCCTGGTCAT
>JBDUBZ010000176.1:0-8282 GCA_040003745.1 Terriglobia bacterium | reverse complement strand
TGATCAACACCGTCGCAAAAGGGCGCGGCAAAGACGGCGACACCATACGGTCGATCATCGACGAAGGTCCGTTTCTCGCCGTAGAGGCTAAGGCCAAAGGTCTGGTGGATGAACTGCGCTTCGAAGACCAGATGTTCGGGGAATTGAAAACGGCGCTGCATCAATCGGAGCTGAAGAAGCTACTGGAACACGATTACATGAACGTGCCGGATTCCTCGGCGGCTTCGGACGACCGGATTGCATTCGTAGTCGCCGAAGGATCGATCACACGGGGAGATGCGGATTCGACAAGCGATACCGGTCTTGCATCGGAACAATTCAACAAGATGCTCAATCGCGTCGCAAACGACAGCACGATCAAGGGCGTTATCGTTCGCATCGATTCGCCGGGGGGCGAAGTGCCGGCTTCCGATGAAATGTGGCGCGCGATGAATGAGCTCCGGAAGAAGAAGTCCGTGGTGATTTCCATGTCGGATGCGGCGGCGAGCGGCGGTTACTACATGGCAATGTCGGGCGACCCGATTGTCGCTTATCCGGCTACGGAAACCGGCTCGATCGGCGTGGTCTTCGGCAAACCGAATCTGCACGGACTCTACGACAAGATCGGCATCACGAAAGATTCGGTGAGCCGCGGGCGTTTCGCCATGATCGATTCCGATTACCAGCCGCTGTCGGAAGCGGGCCGCCAGAAACTGCGGGAAGGCATCGATGCCACTTACAAGGATTTTGTGGGCAAGGTCGCGGCCGCCCGCCATCGTACGCCCGAGCAGATCGACGCCATCGCGCAGGGGCGTGTGTGGCTGGGCGAACAGGCGAAAGCCAATGGCCTGGTGGATGAGCTGGGCGGGATCGACCGCGCCATTCAACTGGTCAAAAAGAAAGCGGGCATCCCGGTAACCAGCAACGTGCATCTGGTGCTTTATCCCGGCCGGCGCAGCCTGTTCGACCTGCTCTTCAAATCGTCGGGAGAGTTTCAGGCCGAGGCGCAAATGGAAGCCGTGCTCTCGCGCGCGGGCCTCGAGCCGTTAAAGGCCGCATGGCACGACGACAGGCTGCGGGTCTGGATGCGCGGCGGCATGCTGCGGATGATGCCGTTTGAGCTGAATTTCCGCTAAGTCGCTTCAGACGTGGTCGACTTCCCGGACCCAGCCGGGACTTTTCAAAACTTCGCGGGGCTTGCTGCCATCGGGAGGACCGATGATGCCGTCGCGATACATCATGTCGAGAATGCGCGCGGCGCGGCCATAGCCGAGGCGCAGCCGGCGCTGCAAGGTGGATGTGGAGGCCTTGCCCATTTCGAGCACGACGCGGAGGGCTTCCTCATACATAGCGTCCTGTTCGGCAAGGCTTTCGCCTTCGGCAGGTTCGGCTTCGGCATCCTCCGCCGGCGGCGCGATCAGGAACGATTGATCGTATTCGGGCTTGGCCTGCGCCTTCCAGAAATCGACAACGCCGTTGATTTCCGTCTCGGTAACGAACGCCCCGTGCACGCGCGTGAGACGCGATGAACCCGGTGGAAGGAAGAGCATGTCCCCTTTACCCAGCAGGTGCTCGGAGCCCATCACGTCGAGAATCGTGCGGCTGTCCACGCGGGTCGCCACACGGAAACTGATACGCGCGGGGAAGTTGGCTTTGATGATTCCGGTGATGACGTCGACGCTGGGGCGCTGGGTGGCGAGCACCAGATGCATGCCCACCGCGCGCGCCATCTGCGCGAGACGGGTAACCGACTCTTCGACGTTGCGGCCTTCCAGCATCATGAGATCGGCGAGTTCGTCGATGAGAATCAGGATGTAGGGAAGAGGTTTCAGCTCTTCGGCGGCCGGATCTTTCTCGTCATCGAACAGGCTGCGGGACTGATTCTGCAGCGCGCCGACTTTCTTGTTGTACTGGTCGATGTTGCGGGCTCCCTGCTCGGCAAGCAGGCGCAGACGGCGTTCCATCTCAAGCACGGCGTTACGCAGAGCGTTGGTGGCCTTGCGCGGGTCGGTGATAACGGGCGTCAGCAGGTGGGGCACCCCCTCATACATACCCAGCTCAACCCGCTTGGGATCGACCATGATCATGCGAACTTCATCGGGCGTCGATTTGTAAAGGATCGACATGATGAGCGAATTGATCATGACCGATTTACCCGATCCGGTGGACCCCGCGATCAGCAAATGGGGCATGGTCTCAAGCGTGGCGACTTTGATACGGCCGTTGATGTCTTTGCCCATGGAGATGGTCAGGTGCGAAGGCGACGACTCGAATTCTTCCGATTCGAACACCGCGCGCAGACTGATCAGCTCGCGCCTTGCATTCGGCACTTCGATACCGACGGTGGGCTTGCCGGGGATGCGCTCGATCAGAATCGATTCAGCCTGCAGGCCCAGGCAAAGATCCTCTGTGAGGGTGGTGATGCGGCTGTATTTGATGCCAGCCTCAGGCTTGAATTCGAAGGTGGTGACGACGGGGCCGGGGTTGATCTGCACGATCGATCCAAGAACGTTGAATTCCTCAAATTTCGACTTGATCAGCGCCGCCGTGTTTTTGAGCTCCTGCTCGTCGAAAGAGGAGCGCTCCGGAATTGCGTTCAGCAACTCGGTGGATGGCATGCGGTAAATCGTCGGGAGCTTGGTCCGCAGGTCGTGCGCCCGGGCGGGCTTGCTGAAGGGAAACCCCAGCGGATCGGCGCTGTCCGGAGGCGGCGTCTGGTCCAGATGACAAATGGGGATGTCGCCGGTTGTGCGCGGCGCTTCGGCGACCAGTGCGATTGGCGTGGATTCCGGGTCGTCCGATTTCGGGTTATCCGATCTTGGGTTATCCCAGGGCAGAGTTTCGGAGATGGGCTCAGGGGTACGGAGACGGGTGCGCTGCGTGGCCATCGGCTCGGCCGGCCGGGGCGCAGTGGCTAAGGAGACGGCCGATGCTGGCATTTCCACGCGCCGTTCGAGGGCTTCCCTTTGCCGTTCGACAGCAGCATGCCGCCGCCGGGCAAGGAAGCCCTGCCACCTGGTGCGCCATCGGGCCAACAAGACTATCACCGGCGCGAACCACCGATCGAGAGCGGCGAGCGTGAAGGTGGAAACCAAATATCCGGAGACGATGAGCGCGGTTAGAAGAACAACAATGGTTCCGGGGAGGTTCAGGGCGCTCCGGAGAGTTCCGGCGACCAGAAAGCCGGCCGCGCCACCCGGCAGAATCGTGTGTTCGAAGATCCGCCATCCGGGAACCAGGGCGGCGGTTCCGCAGGCGGAAAGCACGAGGAGGACGCTTCCGATGAGCTTAATAAAGGGAGCGGACAGGGGCTCGGAGCGAATCCACCTCCAGCCGAGGCCAAACATCAACAGCGGAAACAGGAATGCGGCGAGACCGAACGCCTGCAGGAATGCGTCGGCCAGATAAGCGCCGAGAGGTCCCGCAAGATTTTCGGTCGGAACCGGCCCCGCGAACGTGTTCAGCGACGGATCGAAGGGATGGAACGATGCAAAGCTCAACAGGACGAGGATGCCTGCCGCTAGAAACAGGAAGCCCATCACCTCGTTGAGGCGTTTAGATTGAGTTGGTTCAAAAAGCCTCATCCGGCTGGCGGCGCGGAGGAAAGCAGAGCAAATTCAGTATGCCAGAAAATGGAGCGGTATTCCAGTTGAGGGCGCGAGTTTCAAGACTTCGTCAGCAACTGTATCTGACCAAGATAGTCTTTGAGTTCGTTGAGATGGAGGCTTAAAGCCCCTGGATCCGGACGTTTGGCCGACATCTCGAGCGCGGCGCCCAGGCGCGTCAATTCGGGAAATCCATAAGAGCCACCGGTGCCCTTGATGTTGTGGCTCAGCCGGGCCAGACGGTCAAAGGCGGACGCGGCCAGGAGATGGGCCATTTCGGGAAGTTCCGCGCGGCGGGCCTCCAGATAGCCCGGCACGATGTCCTCCAGGCCGGGAAGCACCTGAACCTGGATCGCGGGTGCGGTTCCGCCGGCGGGCGCCAGTGCCGCTCGGGAATCCGGCACCCAATCCTCGATGGCGGCGAGCAATTTGTGCTTCGATATGGGCTTCGAGAGATGATAATTGCAACCCGCCTTATGGCTCAATTCCCGGTCGAGCGACAGAGCGTTGGCGGTGATCGCAACGATGGGGGTTGGCTGGGCCTGGCGCTCGCGTTCGATGTCGCGAATGGCGACGGTCGCCGCCAGTCCGTCCATCAAGGGCATTTGAATATCCATGAGGACAAGGTCGAAAGATTCGGTGCTGAACCGCTCTACCGCCGCGACGCCGTGTTCGGCAAAGGTTAACTGGTGCGGCGTCCCCTTTAAATAGACCTGAAGCAGCAGACGGTTGTCCTCGGAATCGTCCGCTATGAGAATCTTGAGGGACTTTCCCGGCACTGTCCGGGGCTTACCGGTAGCTGGGCATGCTCCGGACAGAGCGGAATCGGTGTGCTTCAGAGCGTTGCAGAGGAGGTGAAGCAAGTCACTGCGCTTCACAGGTTTGACGGCAAAGCCCGACAGCCCTGCATTCCGCCGCCGCCGAATATCTCCAGGCCTGGGGTCGGAGGTGAACATGATAATGGGCAGATCCGGAGCAATGCGGGTCATGCGCGCCGCCGCTTCAAAGCCGTCCATTCCGGGGAGGTCGCGATCCACCATGGCCAGCGCATAAGGCTGCTGGCTGGCGATCGCGCTGGAAAGATGAGCCTCTGCCAGCAAAGGGTCCCCGAAATCGTGACTCTCCATTCCCCATGCGCTCAATGTTTCGCGCGTGATGAACCGGTTGGTCGGGTTCGCATCCACTATAAGGACGCGGCAACCTACGAAATTTCTCGCATCGTTTGAGATGGGGCGCTCTCTCAAAAGGCCGGGCGCGAATTTGACATTGAACCGGAAAGTGCTGCCTTTGCCCACCTCGCTGGTGGCCGTGAGAGTCCCGCCCATGTATTGCACGAGCTGCCTGCTGATTTTCAGACCCAGACCGGTGCCTCCATACTTTCGGGTGGTCGAGGCATCGCCTTGAGTAAAGCTGTCAAAAACCGCTTCGAGCATGTCCGCAGGGATTCCGATTCCGGTATCGGAGATGGCGAATTCGATTTCGCCCGGCCTGCCGGAAGGGTGATTCTCAACAGCCAGCATGACCTCGCCAGCCTCGGTAAACTTCACGGCATTTCCCAGCAGGTTGATGAGCACCTGGCGCAGACGGCCTGGGTCTCCCACGAGGGCGGTGGTCAGACCGGGGGAAAGCCGGGACAGCAGGACAATACCTTTCGCCCGGGTCCTCACGCCGGTGATCTCGATGGCCTGATCCACCACTTCTTCGAGATCGAAATCCACGTGTTCCAGTTCGAGGTGGCCGGCCTCGATTTTCGACAAGTCGAGAATATCGTTGATGAGAATCAGCAGATTGGCCCCGGCACGCCGGAACACCTCGACATACTGCCTCTGCTCGGGATCGAGCGAAGTTTCCGCCAGCATGTCGGACATGCCGAGAATCGCGTTCATCGGGGTGCGAATCTCATGGCTCATCGCGGCCAGGAAGTTGCTCTTGGCGAGGCTCGCTTCCTCGGCACGCCTGGTTTGTTCTTTCAGCTTCTCGTTGTTTACCCGAAGTTCGTGCTCGGCGTGACGCTGCCGGCGGCCAAGCTCGACCTCATGCATCGCTCGCTTCACCGCGGGAGCCAGCCGGCCCAGCTTGTGTTTCAGGACGTAGTCGGTTGCGCCCGCCTTGACCGTCTCCACGGCGACATCTTCTCCGAGCGATCCGGTAACGAAGATAAACGGAACCCGGGGACGTCTGACCAGTGCGAGCCGAACCGCGGCGAGTCCGTCAAAAGTTGGCAATGAGTAGTCGGCGAGTATCAGATCCCATCCGCCGTGATCGAGCGCTGCGACGAATTGGGGCCGGGTCTCGACGCGGGTCACTTCGCCGGTGATGCCCTCTTTCAGGAGCTTTTCGCGAATCAATTCGGCATCCTCATCGCTGTCTTCGAGATGGAGAATGTTCATGGACGGCCGGCGTTCCTTTCCGGCAGTGGCAGCGAGCAGTAAAACGTGGCGCCACAATCCACTTTGCCCTCCGCCCAGACCCTGCCGCCGTGGCGTTCGACGATGCGGCGGACGGCAGCGAGACCAATCCCGTTGCCTTCGAACTCATCGGAGTGCAGTCGGCGGAATACCTCGAAAAGTCTGTCTGCGTATTCCATTTCGAATCCGACGCCGTTGTCGCGAACGAAAATTATCGTTTCCTGGTCTGAGTCGCCTGCACAACCGATCTCAATGCGGGCCTCGGCCCGTCCGCGCGTGTACTTTAACGCGTTCGATAAAAGGTGGACGAACATCTGGCGCAGCATGGCCCGATCACCCCTGATTTCAGGCAGTTCGCCAACGAGCCAGACGATGGTGCGCCGCGGCTCCGTCTGGACTTCCACCTGAACTTCCGCCTGAAGGGTTTGCAGGTTTACCCGGGTCGCGGAGAAATCCGAGCGAACGAGACGGGAGAGGGAAAGAAGGTCGTCGATCAGGTCTGCCAGCCTCTGCGCGGCGGACGTGATTTTGTCGAGGTAGCGCTGCCCTTTCGAGTCCAGGCTTGGATAGCAGTTCTCGCGCAGGAGATCCGTAAAGCCGTCGATGTGCCTCAAGGGGGCTCGCAGATCGTGCGAGACGGAGTATGCGAACGCTTCAAGTTCCTTCTTTGCGGCGAGCGCCTCCGCCCTGTTTTTTTCGTTGGCGTCACGCAGTTCGTTGCGGAGATGGGTCAATTCTGAAACATCCGTGCTCGCGCCAAACCAGCGAACGACATTGCCTTCTTTATCCATCAATGGACTTACGCGCGTAAGGAAATCGTGGAGGATGCCATCCGCGCCACGTAGAGCGAACTCCATCTCAAAGGACCTGCCGCGCGCTATGGACACCGCCCAAAGTTTTGCCACGGCCGGCAGGCGGTCGGGATCAACCACGGATTGCCATCCCGAACCCTGTATCTCCGCGATGCTTTTGCCGGTATAGCCACACCAGCGCTGGTTGTACCAGATCGCCCGGCCGGTGTGATCGGCCATCCATGCCAGGGTTGGAATGCCATCGGCTATCTGGCGAAATCCCTCTGCGTCCACAAAAAGAGGGCTTTCGAGCAGACGCAGCGGGTCCGCTCGCATGACCACGACACCGCCGGCGTCTTCGCCATGGCCCCTGTCAATGGATTGACTCATCAGGCGCGCATTTTTTCTACAGGAAGGAGTGCTTCCGAAGGACGAAATTTCTCAGGTGTTGAAAAATAAACGGCTGAAATGCGGGCTATAGCGCTGAAAGCCGGGCCGGGCCGGTGGAATCGCGGACAACAAACTCCGGGTCGAATACGAATTCCCTGCCCGTTGAGTTCGCGGTTGTCAGATCCGGAGCAAGACTGGTGAACAAGGTGTGGCCGATGCGATCCCGGGGAATGTGGACCGTGGTGAGAGCTGGATAGCAATACTCCGAGAGTTGAATATTGTCGAAGCCCGTCACCGAAATATCTTGCGGAACACGAATATGGCGCTCTCGCAGCTCTTTCAGCGCGCCCAGCGCCATAAAATCGTTGACGCAGATGATGGCGGTAGGTACGGCGCCGTTCGAAAGCAGTTCGCGAACGGCCTGACGTCCCCCTTCCAGGCTGTCGCTGTCCGCAGCCACTCTTACGTTGGCGTTGGGGCACACCCGCTTCACGGTATCGAGAAACGCCTGCCGTCTCTCGTCGAGGGGGCCAAGAATGGCATGGTGGCCGATGAAGGAAATCTGGTCATGGCCCAGTGCTGCCAGATACTCCACGACACGCTCAATGCCCTTTCGATAGTTAACGCGAATTTTACTGCAGTTGCCGCGCGCCTCGCCAACATCGTAAAAAACAATCGGAATATTGCTCTCCGTCAGTTCCTGCACGATGGCCTCTTCCATCTCGGACACGATAACGGCGAGGCCAGCGACGCGGCGCCCGATCATCAGCCGTACATTCGCCACCAGTTGCTCGGATCTGTAAGCGGTGTTTGCGATCAGAACTTCATAGCCGTGCACGTGGCAATCGGACTCCACGGCCCGGTAGACATCGAGGAAAAAGGGATTGTCCAGATTGGAAACAATTACTCCAATGGTTCGGCTGCGTCCTCCGGCCAGACTACGGGCATGGAGATTCGGGTGATACTTGAGCTCCGACGCCGCCTTCACCACGCGGGTTCTGGTTGCGCTGCGTACGACATCGACGCCGTTCAGGACCCGGGATACCGTGGCCGTGGAGACGCCAGCCCTCTTCGCTACCTCCTCCAGGCTCATGTTTCATCATTCTAGC